>JAKSCJ010000488.1 GCA_022360675.1 Lysobacterales bacterium | reverse complement strand
TGAACCCGGCCAATCAAGTCACGGCAGAAACCTTCGGCAACGGTAGCACGCAAATTTATCAACACCACCAACGCACCTTCCAGATGCAAAATACGAAGGTGAATGGCGGTAATTTACTCACCCAAAGCTACAACTATGATCTCTACGGCAATCTCACCGAGCTAAAGCATCAACAAGGCAATAATGCGCTACGCACTGAAACTTTCGGTTACGATCACCTGCATCGCTTAACGCAAAGCCAACGCAGCGGCGTGGCACCGATTTCATATAGCTACGATGCGATTGGTAACTTGACTGAAAAAGATGACTTTGCCGACAGCTATAGCTATGGTTCTGGCCGCCCTAATGCTGTCAGTAGTGTCACTCTTTCTGGTGGCGGCACGGCCAACTACGGCTACGACGCCAACGGCAATATGACCACGGCCCAAGGCAATGGCAATAGCCAAGCCGCACAAGACGTGGGCGAGTTAGCGCTGAAGTACGACCCCTACAACAAACCCTTCTTTATCGAAAGAAACGGCAAACGTTCCGAGTTTTGGTACGGCCCCGATGATCAGCGTTACTTCCAGTTAGAAAACGGCAACCAACGCACGGTCTACATCGATAAACTCTACGAGCAAATCGGCAGCACGGTACATAAACTCTACTTAGGTGATTACGCAGTATTTACTGTCGACGTTACCAGCGCCGCTAACTCCGGAATCAACTACCTGCATAAAGATCGTTTAGGCAGTATTGTTAGCATCACTGATGAAAGCGGAAACCTCATCGCCAATGCCGGCCGCAGCTTTGATCCCTTCGGTAAACCGCGCGAAGAAGATCTGGCCGATAGCGATGGCATAACCCATGCACCAATGCCTGACACCATTGGCGACCTAAACCGCCCCGACATCACCACCCGAGGCTTCACCGGCCACGAGCAGCTGAATAATCTCTCGCTAACGCATATGAATGGGCGGGTTTATGACTATAACTTAGGGCGGTTTTTATCGGTTGATCCGGTGATTCAATTTCCTGAGAGCTCGCAGTCGTTGAATCCTTATTCTTATATTTTGAATAATCCTCTTAGTGGAACAGATCCTACGGGTTATACCGTCCAGTGCCCTCCGGTCAGAGGCTCTGGTTGCCCTTCATCCGAAACATACGAAGGTGGAGATTTACCCGAGCCCGATGATAATAATGGTCGTGAAACGGGTGGCACTGAAGATAGTGGTAATCCTGACGAAAAAAATAAACCTTCTAATAGAGATAACTCTAGTGATCAGAGTAATGAAGAGGAGCCTGCACGGCTAGAAAATATCAATTCTTTACCACCAGATCCCCTGTTATATACTGCATCGCAGACACTGGGGCCTGGTGATATGACTACTTCTGGTGGTTTTCAGGAGCAAACAATACCAAAATGGATGTTCGGTTTAATTGCTCGTAGTGCTACTATCGGTAACGCATTTACGCTAATTCTCTATCCCACACCTATTGCTTGCGGAGAAGGAGAGAGTTGCCCAGGTTTATTCGATGGTGTATTTAGCGAAAATAGTAAAGAGCACCAAGGCAGTAATGAACCTATACCTGCTCCTGAAGAGTTGCCAGCATTTCCTGATGCGAAACCAGTCAAACCAAAAACGCCGGTTCAGGGTGGAGGCAAAAAACGTGAGCGCTGGAAAGATCGCAAGGGGAGGATATATGAGTGGGATAGTAAAAAAGGTGAAGTAGAAATATATGATAAGACAGGGAAAAAACACAAAGGTGGTTTTGACCCTAACACTGGAAAGCAAACGAGTCCTGGTAAGCCAGGCAGTGGAGTGGAAAAATGATAGACCGTGAATACAAAGTGAATAGATATATATCTGTTTTTGATAAATTTGATGAGTCACTAGTTGGAAAAATAGATATAAATTTTTTTTGTATCGAACAGTTTAGAGAGTGGTTTGGCTTTGATGTTAAAGACCCACTTATTGGATCTATTGAGGTTACCCTCAAAGATCTTGAGTTTATATCAAAGTACATAGAGGATAGTAGTGTGTTTGCTTTTGACAAACATGAGTACTTTCTTGAAGCTAGGGCCTTGTGAGTTGAGTGTGTAAACAAGTTATGCCGAGCTATACTATTTTTTTAAAACCTTTACTGGACTAGCAATGCCAGCGACGCTTGGAGCTCACTTTTACCGCATAACTCTGCTTTGAAACTCAATAAAAAGGGAGGATTATCCCCTCAATTAACAACTTGGTTTTATACATCGTGCTGCGTTCCATCGACCAGCTTTCGAGTGAGTAGCTCTCGAATGCCGTGGTAGTTGTCTTTAGTTAGGTCATCAAAGCCATGGAGATGAAGGGTGTCTGAGATGAAACCTAGCATATCGGCGGTGTCGGTATACCAAAGGCGCATTTGTTGCCATAGGCGGTAGCCATCGTGGCCGATGACATCGAGATCGGGTTCGAGTTGTTGAAAGCGTTGCTTCCAACCTTTTGCACAGCTGACGCGATATTCGAGTTTGCCGATGTTTTTCGCATCGTCTAGCACTACGCTGGTAATTCGATCGAGGAATGTTTGCTTTTCGCCAACAGCGCGTTGATATATTCCGTGGAGTTCGGTCATGCAGGCTTCGGATTGTAAGTACTTCTCACTGAGAATGACGATGACTCGGTCGGAGTTGGTGATGGCTTTCATATAGTTAGAAATCCAATCGCCCAAGCGCAGGTCACGACGATCTAGCCGCACATTAAACTCACATTGCTCGGCAACGGTGGCAATGCCTTCTACGGCGGCTTCGCGTTGGCGGCCCATATCGGTGCGATCTTCGCCCCAGGCGTAGGAAATGTATATCTCGGGTTTTCCTGTGCTTTGTATGTTGGGATGCTTGGTCACATTGAGCTTTGCATTGTTTTCTTGGTCGCTTGAGTGATTCGTGTAGGTATCTTTGCTCATTTGATGAATATCGTTGAGCGTTCGTGTTCCGTTAAACCACGTGCTGGTGAGTGTGGGCGTTTGGCCTACGCGAATTTCCTGAAGCAGGTGGAGTACTTTTACGATGAGCTGGCATGATTCCGGGCCCATGGCGGTAAAGGTGATTTGTCCCTGACCTGAGTTGGTATCGACCTGGCTTTGGATGCGAATTTGGCTTTGGGTGTTGTTTTCGATAAACCAGCAGCCGTATTTCCAGTAGACCGCGTTATCGTTGGCTTGTTGCCCAATCTTAGTTAATAAACTACGGAGTATCCCTTCATGTAGAAAATTGTATTCGGCGTGTAGCGTTTCACTGCTCTGACCGATCATACGACCCGCAAGCGATGATTGTATATCAGCTTCTTCGGGTAGTAATTCGGGTGCAATGTACTCCCACTCCGTATCGTATTCTTCTGGGTTTAATCGTTTGGCTTTAAAGCAAATACCGCAACTTTCCATAAAGCTTAGGAATAATTGTTGTTCGGCAATTGAGTAATCTTTCCATATTAATATGGAAAGCTCTTCACGTGTGAAGCACCCGTAGCGGTTTAATGCAGGTAGAGCATGTTCGCGGTGAAATAGGGTATAAATGGCATCGAGCGCCCAAGCTTGGTCGAGAATAATTTGATTATCGAATAAGTCTTCCCGGTAAAAGACATCGCCACAGTGATGTAAGTAGTCTAAAAAGGCTGAAGCATCGCTGATTTTACCGTTCTCACGGCATAGGTGTTCAAAAGCCTCGATGGAGAGTGTTCGATGCTGGCGTTCGTTACTGGGCAACTGTTGATCTTTATCGAGCATTTCGTGTAGTTGATCGCGCACTTCCACCCGTCCTTGGCCGATGGGAATGGTTGGGTGTTGTTCCAACTCAGTGTGCACTGCATCTTCTATATGGCCACGTAAAGTGTTTAACCCAAACCCAGTTTTAGGGCTTATGCTGAGTAATTGGCAAGAGCGAAAATCGTCGGTGGGTATATTAGGCCGCTGCTG
>JAKSCJ010000283.1 GCA_022360675.1 Lysobacterales bacterium | reverse complement strand
GAAAGCCCGGTGGCAGTTCCAACATGGGCGTATTGCTGAGATCGCCCGCAATGGTGTTGGTGAGATCGGCGGCATTTTGTGCCAGTTGCGGTGTGAGGTTACCAAAACCTGAGCCACGCCGGGGCATGCCCATGGCTTGGCGAACTTGGAATTGAGATAACGGCAGCACCGCAGCGCTACCCACCACTAAGCTGGTGCGACGCAAGAAGCGACGACGTGACATCACAGACATCAGTTTGACCCTTAACTGAACGAGGTGCTCAGCTTGACGGGATCTCGTGTCAAGGCCGTGTCGGTTTGATGGCGGTTCAATTAACGCTTTGCTGAATCGTTCAGCTTTTAGCTAAAAATGATCATCTCTTTGTCATAAAGGGCGAAATGACGCTAAGGTGCGCTTACAGAAGTACCCAAAAAAAACACCACAAAAAAACCACCATGGCTGTTGTAGCCAGGGTGGTTTTTTTGTATCGATTGGGCTTTAAGTGTTCTGAGCTTTATTGACCCAACGGCGGTGCCGGATCGCCCAGGCGCTGCTGGCGTTCTTCTTCACGCAGTGCGTCAAAATCGGGTTTTTCCACCTCGATCACCCGTACTAAAACCGAGAGGCCAGGGGTGTCGAAGTACTCGAAACGGCCCACTTCAATACGGCGGCTCTGACTGATGCGATCGTCGCTGCGCAAGCTGTCGCCGGTATCGCCCCAGGAATCGATACTGCGCAGTTCCAGATCGACACCAATATGATAAAAGCGCTGACGTGAAAAACTGAGCCAGCCATCTAAAGCGTAGTTGAGCTCGTCTTTTTCGCTACTGGGGAAGGGCTGCTTAAACCAGCCTTCGATCTCGTCCACTGAAGGTTCTTGCGCTTCTTCCAGCAGGGCGAGATCGTCATTAGCATCTAAGGGGTCGTTGTTTAGCGCACCGAATTCATCGCTTTCATCGGCATCGAAAAACTCCTCCAAGGGTTCTTTGCCGGGGCGATACAAAGGCACATCGTTGTGTAAACGGTAACGGCGCGGGCGATTGTAACGACTGGTGGTTTGACGCCAGCGGGTGAAATACAAAGCCTCGTAGGCACCGCTATTGTTGAGCTTACGCCACGCGGTTTCCATACCACTGCTGGGTGTGAGATAGCTTTCTTCGTCCTGGCTGGCGTGATGGCCTGGAATAGGTAGATTGGTGAAATCTTGAATGGCCTTAGGGCTCAGTGTGCTTTGGCCAATGTGGCGAAACACCAAGACTTCGATATCGTAACGGCGCGGGCCGTCCTGAGCCATGGCAGATACCTGAACCAACAGCAGTAAAGCTGCGATCAGATACGCGCGAAAACCTAAACCCCGGCCTAAGCCTTGTGGGCTAGACGGCAAAGCGCGTGCGTTGGGAGCAACGCGAGAACAAGGCATGGACGCAATCGGCATAGTTTAATGTTCCTGAGGCTGGCCGCTGAGTTTTTTCAGAAATTCTCGGGCAAATTGAAGACGTTGCTCATCGTCGCCGATTTCGCAGGTGATCTTCAAGCGTTCGCCTTGTAAACGGTAGTCAAAGGGATATTTCTGAATTAATTGAATGATATTACCGGGGTCTAAGTTCGGCTCGGGTTTGAAATCGCAAAAACCACCGTCTTCGCCTAATTCGATACGTGCCAGTCCGATATCACGCGCTTGCAGTTTCATTTGTGCTACTGCAAACAGGTTTTTGATGGGTGGTGTAAGCAAACCGAAGCGATCGATCATTTCCACCTGTAAAGCACGCAGAATATCGGCATCTTTGGCGGCGGCAATGCGTTGATACAGCACCAAGCGGGTGTTGATATCGGGCAGATAGTCTTCGGGAATTAAAGCTGGAATATGCAGTTCCACCTCGGGGCCGCGATCGAGTGGTTGATCGAAATCCACCGCCACGCCGTTGCGTAGCGATTCCACCGCACGTTCTAGCATTTCCATGTAGAGGGTGTAACCCACTTCGTGGATTTGACCGCTTTGTTCGGCTCCCAGCAATTCACCTGCGCCACGAATTTCCAAATCGTGACTGGCTAGAGTAAAGCCCACGCCCAAGTCTTGCAGACTGGCGATGGCTTCTAAACGTTTGCGAGCGTCGCTGGTGATGGCACGCCAATCGGGTACGATTAAATAAGCGTAAGCTTGGTGATGCGAGCGACCCACACGGCCACGCATTTGGTGCAATTGCGCCAGACCAAAGCGATCGGCCCGGTTGATCAAAATGGTGTTGGCGTTGGGTACATCGATACCGTTTTCGATAATGGTGGTGCTCAGTAAAACCTGGTGCCGTCGCGCATAGAACTCGCGCATGATGGTTTCTAACTCGCGGGCGGGCATTTGACCGTGGGCGCTGACGATATCCACACCGGGCAGGATTTCTTTCAGCTCCCGCTCCATGCGTGGCATGCTGCGCACCTCGTTGTGAACAAAATACACCTGGCCGCCGCGTTGTAATTCGCGCTCTACAGCTTCGCGAATTTGCTCGGGATTCCAGCCGCAAATGCTGGTTTGAATAGCGCTACGGCGAGCCGGAGGTGTGGCGATAATCGATAAATCGCGAATACCCGACATGGCCATATTCAGCGTGCGCGGAATGGGCGTGGCGGTGAGGGTGAGTAAATCCACGTTGGCGCGCAAACGTTTGAGCTTTTCTTTTTGTTGCACACCAAAGCGTTGTTCTTCGTCGACAATCACCAAGCCTAAATCGTTGAACTCGATCTCTTTGCTTAATAAGCGATGGGTGCCGACGATAATATCCACCTTACCAGCGGCCAAGTCGTCCAATACCACTTTGGCTGCGCCATCGCTGCGCACTCGCGACAATAGCTCGACCCGAACAGGCCAGTCGGCAAAGCGATCTTTAAACAGGTTGTAGTGCTGTTGCGCCAGCAACGTGGTGGGCGACAACACGGCCACCTGCTTGCCGTTATGGGCAGCCACAAAGGCGGCACGTAAGGCCACTTCGGTTTTACCAAAACCCACATCACCACAAACTACACGATCCATGGGTTGTTTGGATTGTAAGTCGTTCAGTACCGCATCAATGGCGTTTTGCTGGTCGATGGTTTCTTCGTAGGGGAAGGTGGCGGCAAAGTCCACATACTGGCGGCGATCTAGAGCGTGGGCATGGCCTTTAGCCGCTTCGCGCCGGGCGTATAGATGCAATAACTCGGCGGCTAAATCGCGAATCCGTTTGCTGGCTTTTTTCTTGGCCTTTTCCCATTGATCGCCACCTAAGCGGTGCCAGGGGGCGTTTTCGGGATCGGCACCGGTGTAGCGGCTGATGAGTTGTAGATCGCTTACCGGTACGTAGAGTTTATCGCCGCCGAAATATTCCAAGGTGAGGAATTCGCCGGCCATGCCGCCCACATCGATGACACTTAGGCCACGATATCGACCCACACCATGATCTTCGTGCACCACCGGCGCATCTTCGGCCAGTTCGGTCAGATTGCGAACAATGGCGTCCATATCGCGCGCGGGCGTGGCGGCCCGTTGGCGTGCCGTGCGCTGACGATTGGCAAAAAGCTGCGCTTCGGTGAGGACTGTAATACCGTCTAGGCCCAGCTGAAAGCCGCTGGAAATGGGCATAACCGCGATGGCAAAAGCTTCGTCGCTGCTGCGGAAGCTATGCCAGCTTTCCAAGACTTTAGGGCGTAGCGATAAATCGTGCAGCGTTTCGAGCAAGACTTCGCGCCGCCCGGGCGTGTCGGCCACGATTAACGTGCGCTGCTTTTTATCCGACGCACGAGCGAGAAATTCCTTTAATGCCGCCGCGGGCTCTTGGGCTTTGGCGTGTAGATGCAACGCAGGCGCAGGCGCGGTTTCGAAAACAATGCTGCGTTCGGAGTTTTCGGGCGCAACAATGTCTTCATTGCGAATATGAATGCGCTGCTGCTGGCTTAAGCCTTGCTCGAAATCGTCTACGCTGGCGTAAAGCTCGGTGGGGGTTAACACCGGGCGGCTGATGTCGTGACGCCGTTGCTCGTAACGTGCGGCCACCTGCTGGTGAAAACGCTCGCCTGCCGCATGAACCTGGGGCATTTGCAGCCACAGTGATTGGCTGTCGACATAGTCGAATAACTGCGCGGTTTCTTCAAAAAACAGCGGTAAATAGTATTCCAAGCCTGCCGGGTGATAACCCTGGCGCAAGTCTTGATATAAATCGCACTGGCGAATATCGGAATCAAAGCGTGCGCGAAAGGCGCGCCGAAACTCGCCGATGGCCTCTTCGGTAAAGGGGTACTCGCGCGCTGGCAGTAGTTTGATTTCTTGAACCTTGTCT
>JAKSCJ010000064.1 GCA_022360675.1 Lysobacterales bacterium | reverse complement strand
GCGCTCGGATCGATAACAACGGTAATCTGGGTTTAGGCACCAACGCACCGAACAGTGAGTTGCATATACGCCGCAATAACAATGGCCCT
Source organism: Lysobacterales bacterium (assembly GCA_022360675.1). Lineage (GTDB taxonomy): Bacteria > Pseudomonadota > Gammaproteobacteria > Xanthomonadales > Wenzhouxiangellaceae > JAKSCJ01. The sequence continues at coordinate 3,687 of JAKSCJ010000064.1, read as the reverse complement.
TTGATTACTTTCGAAAGTCTAGGCGCTCCCAATAGCAATTGGGTTAGTGGACTGCGCGATAGCGACGGCGATTTCACCATCGACGACAGCAGCACCCCTGCCGACGAACTGATTGTACGCAGTGGTGGCAACTTAGAAATTGCTGGCAGCTTGGTGAGCATGCGCGGTGTCGATTTACCCAAGGTTCCCGAAGCGGGCCTGGACGGACGCGCTCAAGTACCGGCATTAAAATCGGTGGAAGCCTTCATCGAACAAAATGGTCAACTCCCCGGTATCAGTAACGATGCCAGCGCCCACGATATGTTGCAGTTCCAAATGCAGCTACTGCAAAAAATTCAAGAACTCACGCTGTATACCATCGAGCAAGAAAAGCGCATTCAACAGCTGGAACAACAGCTATCGTTTCGTGCACAACGCCAACAGTAAAGCCATGTTTGCTACGCTGTAGTTGTACGGAATACGCTTTATTTAAGCCATAAAAAAGCCGGGGTTTCCCGGCTTTTTTATTGTGCTTTTATAACAATAGCATTAGAAATTAAACTCAAGCTGCGGCTTTAATCGTTAACATTGTCCCAATGCTTACGCTTGCGATGAATGGTCGAGGCATTGATGCCCAAAAGCTTAGCGGCTTGCGAAATATTACCTTCGCAGTGGGCGATAGCACTTTCGATGGCATCGCGCTCCACATCACGCAAAGGCCGAATTTCGGCATGATGAACAGCGGGCAACCATTCTCGTTGAACGCAGCCATTGCTTGCGGGTTCATGTTTTGGCTCGGTTCTAGCCAGGCTTTGCTGCGGCCCTTGTAGCATGGCAGGAATAATAGTGGCTGCAATGACCGTGCCCTCATGCAAGACGATAATACGCCTCAGCAGGTTTTCTAACTGCCGCACATTACCCGGCCAATGGTAACTCTTTAATAAAGCACAAGCATCGGGGGCGATATCGTTGAACTGCTTACCCTCTTCTTCAGCTAAGTCGCCAAGAAAGTGATAAGCCAAAGCCACGATATCCTCTTGCCGCTCACGTAGGGGTGGCAGCTCGATGGGAATCACCATCAGGCGGTAATACAAATCTTCACGTAAACGCCCATCTCGCACCGCTTGCCAGGGGTCACGATTAGAGGCGCAAATAACCCGTACATCCACTCTTTGCACTTGGTTAGAGCCTAAACTTTGCACTTCTTGGGTTTGTAAAAAGCGCAATAACTTAGCTTGCAGCTCAATATCCAGCTCAGTGATTTCATCTAAAAACAACGAGCCACCATGGGCACGTTGCGCTGCCCCCTCGCGATTTTGATTAGCGCCGGTAAAAGCCCCTTTCACATGGCCAAATAGCTCACTTTCCAGTAAGTCAGAAGGCAATGCCGCGCAGTTAATGGCAACAAACGGTTGCTGTTGACGATTGCCCGCCATATGCAAAGCGCGCGCGCAGAGCTCTTTACCCGTGCCGCTTTCACCCGTAATAAACACTGCGGCTTTACTTTGTGCGGCGCTTTCGATGGTTTGATAAACCACCTGCATACTGGGCGCAGAACCCACCATGCCATGATATTGATCACGTTCGGTGTCGCCCGCCAAGCGACTCACCAAATGACTTAAACGGGAGTGGTTTAAAGCGTTGCGCACTGTCACAATCAGACGATCCCTGCTGATGGGTTTAGTGAGGTAATCGAAGGCACCGGCTTGCATCGCACTAACCGCCGTACGGACTTCGTCGTCGGCGGTAATCACGATGACATGGCATTGATGGGGATATTGTTCCAGGTTTTTGAGGATATCGATCCCGGTCATATCGGGCAGATGTAAATCGAGCAATAACACCTGGGGCAGGCGGCGTTCCAACGCACTTAATGCGCTACGCCCATCGTGACAAGCGCCCGCGTCAATACCGGCGGCTTCCAAAAAAGCCTGATACAGCCGGACATCGGCACGCGCGTCATCCACGATAAGGACTGTTCCTTCCGTCATAACACACCTCGCTTTGGGCTACACGCCTATGCCAGATATCAATTTCAGCCGAAACCAATGATGTCCTTAACTAAAATGTTTCCTCGCTGAATCCATAAACTGGCTGGTAGCCACTTTTGTTATTAGCCTAGGCTTTCTTTGCAGCCTAGATATTAGCCTTTGTTAATAAAAATATAGTAACCACTTTAGTCACAAACCAAAAGCCTAAATATCGATAAAACCTTTAAACGCTAATTAAGCACTTATGAAAATATCCTGCGGCCAAAGTAGTCTAGACTTCATTTGGGCCTAACCGTATGATGATGCGCTGATCAAAAAGGACTTCAATGCGCAGCTAAGGAACGGGCGTTTCTCTGGTTTTTACAACCGGGTTCAACACCTTGGCGCTCATGTCGACAATATGGCAGAGCTAATTTTATTTGAAGATAATAAAGCGACTCGCGATTTACTGAGTCTGTATCTTGGCCAACACGGCCATCATGTGATTGCCTCGGCAGGCACCGACACCCCAAGCCAACTACACTCCGGCCAACCTGTAGATCTGGTGTTACTGGATTTAGACTTAGGCTCTGTGAGTGGTGCCAGTATTTGCCAGCAAATCCGCCAGTTACCCGCGCCCTATCATCGTGTGCCCATTGTTATTTTGTCGTGCAGCACCCCGCAGGAAGTGGCTAAGCTCAACCTGCAGGTAGACGGCTTCATACTCAAAATGACCTCGCTGGACGAGATTTTGTTGCAAATTAACCGCTTTTTAGAGCAGCAGCGTCAGCAGTTGGGCGGCTTAAACGAGCAATTACTCGACCAGCACAACGAACCGTCCTTTGCCAATAATGAGCAAAACCCTGAAGACTTTCGGGTGCTTAACGAAGTGGCATTGAGTGATTTACAAAATGATATTGGTGCTGAGGTGCTGTTGGAGATCATGGAAATCTTCATCCAAGATCTACACCAGCGCGCCAGCAGCATTCATAACGCGTTGAATGCGCAAGATTGTGGCGAGATCCACGCCCACGCCCACGCTTTAAAATCCAGCGCCGCCACCTATGGCGCCGAGCAACTGGCCGTGGTGTGCACCAATATCAGCTTGGCGTATCAGGCCAATCAAGACACCCGCGTTCAGCAGCATGCCTTGTTTCTGGGCCAAGTGGTGCTGGGCACGATTCGTGCGGTAATGCGCTACACGCAGCAGGAAGGTGCGAGCGAATAACAACCATAGGCATCGCCCGCCAAGGTTTTTAGTCAGCTAAAAGCAAGCGCAGAAATTTAACTGCGGGAACGCCAAGCACGCGTTCCCGCTGCTTATCTCAACGATTCATCAATGAATAGCACCAAAGCCGTTCATTAGACTTCGGATATTTAGGCTTCGGGCTGATCATCCAAACGCATGCTTAAACCGATTCGCTTGCGTTTTTCGTCTACGCTCATCACTTTCACTTTAACGATATCACCCGCTTTTACCACTTCGCGCGGGTCGGTGACAAAGCGCTTGGACATGGCCGAGATATGCACCAGACCATCTTGATGCACACCAATATCCACAAAAGCACCAAATTTGGTTACGTTGGTGACAATGCCCGGCAGCTTCATGCCTTCGTGTAAATCCTTAATGTCGTGCACGTCAGCAAAGGAAAATTCAACAAACCCTTCGCGCGGGTCTCGACCCGGACGGGCAAGTTCAGAAGTAATGTCCGTCAGTGTCGGGAGACCAACAGTCTCT
>JAKSCJ010000401.1 GCA_022360675.1 Lysobacterales bacterium | reverse complement strand
TTGAGCCTTTAGAAATGGCCTTCCAAGCGCATGGTACGCAGGCGGTTTTCCGCCAGGCGTGCAATGGTGGTACCAGGGTGTTCTTGTTGTACTTGCTCCAAGGCTGCTCTAGCGGCAGGCCATTGGCGCAGTTCGTAATGGCTGTAACCCACTTTCAGCATGGCATCGGCACGCTTGCCGCTATCGGGATAGCGCTCCAGTAATTGCTGGAAGGCTTGCAGTGCCATGGTGAAATTACGTGCACCGTAGTATGACTCACCCAGCCAGTATTGGGCGTTGTCGGCTAAGCGACTACCCGGATATTGCTGGATGAAATCGCGGAAACCATCGGCCGCGCGCTCGTAACGCAATGCTTTTAACTCGTTAAAGGCATTGTCGTACATGCTTTGCTCGGTCGCCGATACGCTGGCGGCACCACCGGCACGCACTTCGGGGCGGGCAATGGTGTTGACTGTGGTTTGGGCGTTAACCGGCGCACGCACTTCGGGCTCGCCTAAGGCGGCGATATCGGCATCGGTGTATTCGTTGGCGTTACTCGGCGGCGTGCTGCTGGCAGCCGGAGTGGTGGCCTGGGGTAATACACTGGGGCCGCCGGAGCGATTTGCGGTGTTGCCACTGGGTAGTGGATTATTGCCGCGATTGGCTGCCGGAACCAAAGCGTTGGGGTCGATTCCGTTGGTGTTGCCCGCCGCCGCGTTGTTTGCGGGGTAGCCATCACCTGCGGGAAGATTGTTCTGGGCGTACTGGCCGGCATCGTTATAGCCGGAGGTACTGTTCAGCTGGCCGGACGTGGCCGCCTGGATGCGGGCGTCGAGATCGAGGTATTGATCACGTTGACGCTGGCGCAGACGTTCCAGCTCGCGCTGTTGTTGTTCGACTAAGCCTCGCAGTTGACGCATTTCCTCTTGCAACTGCTGAAGGCGATACACCGCGTCGGCACTAAAGTCCTGGGCAACAACGGGAGCGGTAAAGGTGGCGGCCGGCAATAAACCGGCCACCAGAGCGATGGTCAATGCGCGCATTAATCTTAACGACTAGTGTAGACGATCTCTACGCGACGATTTTGCTGCCAGCAATTGTCATCGCTGTTGCGGCAAACCGGGCGCTCTTCGCCATAGCTGACGACGTTTAACTGGCTGCGTGAAGCACGCTGTGCGCTCATGGCACCGCTCACGGAATTACCGCGGCGTTCGCCTAAGCCCAGGTTGTACTCGCGGCTGCCACGTTCGTCGGCATGGCCTTCTAGGGTGACGCGTGCTGAGCTGCGGCTACCCAGATAGGCAGCGTGAGCGGCAATAACGTCACGAAATTCAGGACGGATATCGGACTGATCAAAATCGAAGTATACGACCCGTTGGCTTAATAAGCTTTTAGGGTTATCCAGGTTACGCGGATCAGTGTAGTCACGTGGATCCGGACCCCGGTCGACTTCTTGGGTTGGTGCTGGCCGTGATGAGGTCGTTGTGGGTTCCGTCTCTTCAGGCTGGATCTGCTCCTTCTTACACGCGGTGACCACGCTGAGCAGCACCACCGCCAAGGTCAGGCGAATGGGAGACTGCATATAATTCCTCCTGTTTGTTTTCTTTACGCCAACGGGTTTTAACGTACTAATGGAGACCATGCGGGCTCCCGTACATCGCCTAAACTTTGCACCAGCTTTTGTCGCACACTGCCATCCGCTGAAACGGCGGCTAAAACGCCCTTCCCGTCTTCACGGGTAGCATAGAGAATCATGCTGCCGTTCGGTGCAAAGCTTGGTGACTCGTCTAAACGACCGCTAGATAATACACGCAATTGCTCCGTTTCGCGATCATAAACCGCAATCCGGTAATCATTTTCGTTACCGTGGGTGGTTGCCAGATAACGCCCATCGGGAGAAAGACTTACGCGTGCATTGTAATCGCCTTCAAAGGTAATGCGCTCGGCACTACCACCCACAGTGGGTATGCGATAGATCTGCGGTCGTCCACCTCGGTCTGAGGTGAAGTAAATAAAGTTTCCGTCTGGACTCCAGGCGGGCTCGGTTTCGATAGCCCAGTGACGCGTCAACTGTGTGAGTCGTTCACTGGCAATATCGTAACTATAAATTTCAGGATCGCCAGTGCGCGATAAGGCCATGGCGATCTTTGTACCATCGGGCGAAAACGCTGGTGCGCCGTTAATGCCTTTGTGCGAGGCAATGCGCTTGCGCTGACCGGTGTAAATGTTATGCACCAAAATGTTGGAATTACCCGAACCAAACGATACATAAGCAATTTGCGTGCTATCGGGCGACCACGCGGGCGATAACAAGGGCTCGGGGCTGCTGACGATGGTTTGCTCGTTAAAGCCGTCGGAGTCGGCCACCACAAGCTCGTAGCGGCTGTCTTTACCCACACCGGTGGCCACGATATAGGCAATACGCGTCGCAAAGGCACCAGGAACGCCTGTGAGGGCCTCATAAATGCGGTCGGCCACTCGATGCGCGCCCATGCGTAAATCGCCGTCAGAAGCATAAACGCTCTCAGCTAATAAACGTTGACCGCTTAGCACATCAAAAACATAGAACTCGATGTCATAGCCACCCACCACTTTATTGATTTGGCCAATGACAACGGAATCCACCTTCAGCAATCGCCAAGTGCCGTAACGTACATCGCCCGGGTCGGTGGGTTTTTCGATCATATCGCGCTCGGGCATGGGGTCGAACAAACCTGAACGATACAAATCCGACGACACCACTAAGCTCACGGTATTCACCGGAGCCGCTTCACCAGGCACATTCCAAGCGAAGGGCACCACGGCAATAGGCGTGGCACGGGCAACACCTTGGGTAA
>JAKSCJ010000410.1 GCA_022360675.1 Lysobacterales bacterium | reverse complement strand
TAGGCGAATTACGCTCAGGTGCGGCGCGATGAGTAAGTCAGTGGCGGTGTCTAGGCCAGCAAAACGAAGGCAGAAAACCGCAGGCTTCAGTCTATTAGAAGTGTTGATTGCCATGGCGGTTATTAGCTTAGCGCTCTTGGCTTTAAGCCGCACCGGCGGTGGCGTGCCCTTACAAATGAGCAGTTTGGAAGAACGCACCTTAGCCCAATGGGTGGCGCAAAATGCCATCAGTGAATTACGTCTGCGCGAGCGCTTTCCGCCTCCTGGCTCACGCGAGGGGCGCGAAGAAATGGGGCAGCGCAATTGGAGCTGGCGCGCTCAGATTCAAAACACCGACGACCCTAATATGCGCCGCATCGATGTCAGTGTTTATATCGACGGCCAAAACGAAGCCACGGCCGCCCACACCGGCTTCGTAGGGCGCTTTTAATGACGCCGCGCAACCGATATCGCCAGCCACCTCTAGTGCTTAACACTGCGCAGCGCGGCTTTAGTTTATTAGAGGTGATTATCGCCGTGGCGGTCTTTGGCTTGGTTGCCGCTGCAGGCTATGCCGGCTTAGATCAACTCAGCCGTGCCGCTGCCGCCCAGCGCGATGCCTCGGCACGAATGGAAGCCTTACAACTGAGCATTGCACTGTTCGAACAAGATATCAGCCAGATCATCGCGCGCCCGGTCACGCTCACCAGCGGTCGCACTTTTGATCCGGTCAACGGCGATCACCGCCAAATCAGTTTCACCCGTAGTGGCTGGGCCAATCCACTGGCTTTACCGCGCAGCGAATTAAAACGGGTGGAATGGCGCTTTGACGGTAATCGCTTACAACGCTGGTTATGGAATGTTCTTGATCGTTCCGAAAGCGAAGTGCCCGTATTGGACTCAGAACTGGAAAATATTGCGGATTTCCGACTGCGTTACCTCGACAGCCAGGGCGACTGGGTCGAACAATGGCCGCCGCGCAATCAAGCGGGCGAAGCGGTCAGCTTATCGATTCCCCAAGCCATCGAAATCAGTTTTTATCGCGAACCGCGTTATCGAGTGCGACGTGTGGTGGAGATCAATCTGGGATGAGTGCCTATGCAACACAGCGCGGCGCGGCGCTCTTGGTGGCATTGGCCATCATCGCTTTAGCCAGCTTTATTGCCCTGCAAATGACCCAGCGTTTAGAGCTGGATATCGCCCGCACCACCAATATTAATCGTAATTTTATCGCCTCCGAATACGCCCGTGGCTTAGAAGCACTAGCGCGAAATTCATTACGCCAGGATTTTATCGACAGCGGTCAGGTCGATACACTGAACGAACCCTGGGCCCAAGCGCTACCCGCGCTGCCCGTTCCGGGTGGATCCGTCACTGGTGTCATGCAAGATCTGAACGGCCGCTTTAATGTTAATTGGCTGGTCAACAACGGCCAAGCCGACGAAACTCGGGTCGATATGCTGCGCCGCTTGCTGGTGGCGTTAGAGCTAAATGAAGCCCTGGCCGACACCATTACCGATTGGGTCGATAGCGACAGCATTCCGCGCAGTAACGGGGCTGAGTCGGCCATTTACGCCGAACGCCGACCCGCCTACCGCAGCGCGAACCGACCCATGGCGCATATTTCGGAATTACGCCTTATCGCCGGAGTAAGCGCCGAGGTTTATGCTCGCCTTGAGCCACACTTGGCCGCTATTCCGGCGAATGCGAATCAGCGACGAATTAACGTGAACACGGCCACACCCGAGGTCTTAATGGCTTTGGATTCCGGCATCAGCCGCGCCCGCGCCGAGCGCCTCACGCAAAATGGCAGCGCCGCGTTTATGACACTAGACACGTTTCTTAATCATCCCGCCATGGACGGCGTGGTGTTGCCCCAGGCAGCATCACTACTGAGCGTCTCCAGCAGCCACTTCCTCGCTCGCGCCGTGGTGGTCCTGGATGATATCCCACGTTTTTACTTTATTTTGCTGGAGCGCGATGGCAACAGCTATCATGTGCTTCATCGCAGCTACGGTTCGCCCTAGAATATTATGTCCGAAATGCTCGTTCTCTGGCCCCGCCCGCCCGGCTGGTGGTGGCTAGTCACTGATGAAAACGGCTCACCTTTTGCCAGTGGCCAGGTAGTTCAGCTACCTCAGGTCAGTGCAGATCGAGTGATCTTGCTGCTGCCAACAGAAGAAATCACCCTCACTGCGGTGGAGCTGCCTAACCTCACCCCGGCCAGGCTACGCCAGGCCCTGCCCTATGCTTTAGAAGAATGGGTGGCTGGCGATGTGGAGCAACTGCATATTGCCCACGGCCCACGTTTGGCCGACGGCCGCATTCCAGTGGCGGCCATTCAGGCTCAACAGTTACAAGACTATTTAAAAGACCTAGCCGACCAAAGCATTGTGGTGGATATCGCCATGCCCGACGCCCTGTGTCTTCCTTGGCGCGAAGGGCATATCAGCTTGGCCCCCTGCGCGGGCGGCTGGTTGTATCGCCATGGTATTCATGACGCAGGCTTTGTTGAGCCCGAAAACTTAGAAACCTTTTTAGAGCTGTTGGAAGCCGAAAATAAAACCACCCATGTGTACGGCGAAACCACGCCTTCAATACACATGGGCCACACGGTGCAGCATCGCGAACAAAGTACACTGGCTTCATTACTGCCCGCCGCCGCCGAGCCAGCCTGGCAGTTACTGCAAAATGTCAGCGGCAGTGCCAGCCAAAAAAAATGGCAAGGCATGGGCAAATGGCTGGGCGGCATGGCCGCTGCGGTATTAGTTGCTTTATTTGCTCACGCAGGCTTGGACTGGTGGCTATTGAAGCAGCAAGCCCAAGACGAGCAACAGCGAATTCAAACGGTGTTTCAGCGTTTGTTTCCCGGCCAGCCCATTTCCGATGCGCGCGTTCAAACCGAGCGTTTATTGGCACGCCGCAGCCAAACTGGCGATCAGTTCTTACGCCAGCTCAACAGCGCCGCTCCCATCTTGGCCGCCAGCGATACCCTTAAGCTTGAAGGCATGGACTACGACGGCGAAAACCTCGTACTACGCCTGAAAGCACCTGTAGTGGCCGACTTGGACGAGTTCAGTCAAACCTTATCCCAACAAGGTATGGCAGCCCGTGTACTGAGCGCCACCTTAGGTGCCGATGGCGTTGATGGTGTGGTGCGAATCAGCGAAGCGGGCGGAGGAAATTCCTAATGAAGGCTTGGTGGCAACAACAAACCCCGCGCGACCGCAACATCATTATTTGGGGCGGTTTGCTGGCCGGCCTCTTACTATTGTGGGCTTTAATCTGGGATCCGCTCAGCGATAGCCGTGCCAGTTTACGCTCGGGCATCAGCGAGCAACGCAGCACCCGCTTGTGGTTAGAACAAGTAGAGCAACTCCTGCTGCGCCAACCCAATAGTCAGCAACAAAATACTTTGCAAAGCTTTGAAGGCTCTTTACTGCGACTAGTCGACGATACCGTACGCGCTCAGGGCATGGCCGCCGCCATCGAGCGTATGGAGCCCGACGGTCCGGGCCAAGTGCGCTTATGGCTGCGCAGTGCCAAGTTCGATGAAATGGTGCAGTGGATCGAAAACGTATCGAGTCGATATGGCTTAACCATAGATCAGGCGCAAATCAGCAAAGACGATACCGGTCGCGTTAACGCGCGTTTGCTCATTAACGAGCCCAGCACGGGCTAACGAGAGTAAACGATGCCGATCAAACGCCTCATCTATATCAGCATTGCCCTCTTTGTTCTCTTTTTCATTTTGGGCTTTCCCGCCTCAGCGGTGTGGCGTCACATCGCAGCGCGCAGTAGTGGCTTAGAGCTGGTGGGCGTAAGTGGCACCGTATGGCGTGGCCGCGCCGACCAAGTCCGCTGGCAATTAGACCCACTGGGCGAGCTGTATTGGCAATGGCAACCCGCCTGGCCGCCCTACTGGACCACTCAAGTTCAAGGCCCATTATTAAACGCCGAAGCCAATGTACATGTGGGCAATGGCGCAATCAAACTCAGCGACATCCAAGCGCGTTGGCCCGCTTTGCTCATGCGCTCGCCAGTACCCGACACCCGACTCGACGGCGAGTTTATCGCTCAGCTCGATACCTTCGAGTGGCTCGAACAACAGCCCCAACGCATCAGCGGCACCATCCAATGGCACAACGCTCGCATCACGGCACCAGTAGTGGTGGAACTCGGCCAAGTCCAAATCAGCATCACCACCGCACAAGCCGGCATTATTTTATTGCAGGTCAACAGCCTGGGCGGTGGCACATTAAACGTTAATGGCGCCGGTCAAGTGGGTAATGGACGCTATCAATTAAACTTGCATTTACGCGCTTTGGATTTAAACAGCAATATTAATCAGTGGCTACGATTACTGGGCGAACCCACCAGCGATGGCAGTGTTCGTATCGAGTTATCAGGCCCACTGCATAACGCAACGGCGACAGGATGAACCCGAGCATGAACCTGAGTCTTTCTTCCAGCAATCAGTACGACCCCAGTCAAGCCCTGGCCGAGTTGCCCGAGGGTTGCAGCGCTTTTTTACGCACCGCATTAAGCGCCGCTTTAGCAGCACGCCAAGTGGTCATGCAACACTTAGCTGGCGATCTACAGGTCGAATTCAAAAGCGATGCCAGCCCGGTCACCATTGCCGACAAAGCCACCGAGCAGGAGATTCGTCAACGCCTTAGTGACGATTTTCCCGAGCACAGCATTTATGGCGAAGAATACGGCCACAGCACTAATGATGCCGAAAGCGAATATCTATGGCTCATCGATCCTATTGACGGCACGAAAAACTTTATTCGCCAGTTGCCTTTTTATTCCATTCAAATCGCCTTAATGCACCGTGGCAAGATCATTTTAGGTGTATCTTGCGCGCCCGCCTTGAATGAACTGGCCTGGGCCGAGGTCGGCCAGGGCGCTTGGCTTAACGGGCAGCGTTTGCAAGTCAGCCAAACCCAGCATCTGGGTCAGTGTTATTTCTCTACCGGCAATTTGAAATGGCCACCCGGCAGCCCCGAATGGCAGGCAGTAAGCCAGTTATACAATCAGGTGCAATTAGCGCGAGGTTACGGCGACTACTTCACCTATCATCGCCTGGCCAATGCACAGCTCGATGCGGTCTTAGAGCAAGGTGTAAACATTCTCGATATCGCCGCGCTGGCCATCATTGTGCGCGAGGCCGGAGGCATCTTCACCGATAACCTGGGCCAAGAGTTAACCCTTAAAACCCAATCGGTTTTGGCCACCGCCACCCCCGAATTACACCAAACCATCATGAACGTGCTGCACCATGCTTGATCGCAAACGCCAACTGCCCATTATTCACAACACCGAAACGCGCAAACTGGGCGGTATTTTCACGCTCGAACGGCTCGATCTGGAATTCGCTAACGGTGAACAACGTCGTTATGAGCGCATGCAAAGCAGCGGCTTAGGCGCTGTGCTCATCGTGCCCATGCTCGACGACGATACGGTATTACTCATTCGCGAATACGCCTGTGGTGTACACAACTACGAAATCACCCTACCCAAGGGTCGTTTGGAGCCGGGTGAGGAAACACTGGAAGCCGCCAATCGCGAACTCAAAGAAGAAGTCGGTTATGGCGCTCGGCGCTTAGATCCATTAGCCGAGCTCACCTTAGCGCCCGGCTATATGAGCCATCGCACTCATATTGTGTTGGCGCGTGACCTCTACGAAGAGCGTCTAGAAGGCGACGAGCCCGAGGAAATCGAAGTGATTCCGTGGCCTATGGATCGCATCGGCGAGTTAATCGGCCGCAGCGATTGCACGGAAGGCCGCACCTTGGCCGCCTTATTTATGGCGCGGGAAAAAATGGCGCGCGGTGAAATTTAACCGCTGCACGGTCATCGATGCTGCCAACATTGGCCTTAAAGTTTGTCTAGATCTTTGGTGGCACACCATTTTTTGTTCGGAATCGCCCTGATTGGGGTGCACGAGCAGCGCATCATTTGCGACAATACGGCGAAACGAAAAACAACTGCATGCATGCTATGAAACACCAGTCACTACCCGCCCTGCTGGATCCTGTAGTCAGCCTCTGCGAGACGGCGGCTGCCCACATCATGGGTATTTACGCCCGTGAATTCACCATCACCAGCAAAGAAGACAATAGCCCGCTCACCGAAGCTGATTTGGCGAGCCACCGTATCTTGGTGCGCGGTTTAAGCGCACTAACACCGGATATTCCCGTGCTATCGGAAGAATCGGCCGATGTCCCCTGGGAAGAACGCCAACAGTGGGAACGCTATTGGCTGGTCGATCCGTTAGACGGCACCAAAGAGTTCATCAACCGTAATGGTGAGTTCACCGTGAATGTGGCTTTCATCGAAAACGGCGTGGCCGCTTTGGGTGTGGTCAGCGCGCCGGTGTTGAACTGCACGTGGTATGCCGCCAAAGGCGTGGGCGCGTTTCGTCGCCGCAACGCCACTCACGGCGAAGCCATTTACACCCGTGCTTGCCCCACACCTCCGGTGATTGTGGCCAGCCGCTCTCATCGCAGTGAGCGCTTGCAAGCGTATCTGGCTGAGCTGGGCGAACACGAAGACATCAGCTGCGGCAGTTCTTTGAAATTCTGCCGCATTGCCGAGGGTGCTGCCGATTGCTATCCGCGCTTGGGCCCCACCTCGGAATGGGATACCGCCGCAGGCCAATGTGTGGTGGAACAAGCTGGTGGTCGTGTGGTTGTAGCCGGTGGCGCACCGTTAATGTACAACAGCAAAGAATCCATTTTGAATCCGGAATTTTTGGTGATTGGCGATCACGAACGCCAATTCCCCGATATTCCAGCCTGAGCTCAGCGGCTTTCAACCCGCTTAGGGTATTCGGCACCAGCCCAAACCTACACCTTGCTTAGCCAAGCAGGTTTTTTTAGTGTTTGTGTGTCTAATGCCTGGCCGCAATGAGCTACTTGAGCCCATTTACAAAGCATGCACAAAAAAGCCCGCATCATGGCGGGCTTTTTTGTGGTTTTTTTATAGCTTAAGTCACCAAGCGTTAGTGACTTAGCGCTTAGCTCATTTGCCGCAAACGGCCACTAACCGCCGCCACCGCCATCAAGACCAATCCCATTAAAATCACCGCCCATTGATTCAGCGCAGGCACCGCTGCGGCACCACCCGCCACCAGTTGGCGTTGATCGCTGGCGACCGTAATTTCGATGGGGCCACCGGCAGGGGTTTGAGTCCAACCTTTGCTCACCACGGTGGAACGCCACGCGCGGCGATACAGCAAATCGGCACTCACTTGAATGGGCGCTGAAGGCGCCGAGTTTAAATCGAAGCGCACTTCGACCACGTCGGTATCGCCACTGGCTAAGCGAGTATCGGAGTACACATTCTCAGCATCGATAAACAACACCGGACGCACCACAGGGCCCATGCCATTAATGCGGCCTTCAAGCACACGCGCATAACCGGTGCCCGGTTGGCCCGCTAAATCGCCTTCTTGCACGCCGGGTACCGAGTCGTCACCGTAAAACGGAATTACCGGGCCATCGGTTTGCGTTAAGGCTTGGCCACCCGCTGTGGCTTGAATGTGCAACAACGCATTGCGTACCGAAACGCCAGTGGGGAAGGAATGGCCCGCCCCCACATTGCTGACCTCGGCACGCACCACTAAATCGCCGTTATCTAAAAAGGCATCCAGCGTCATATCGATGGCGTCATCCAGCATTTCTGGTGTACCACCGGGGAAGCTGTGATCGTGGCGTTGATGCGCCGGACGAATGGGCTGACCACTCAAGTTGCTGATGGGGCCGGGTTCGGTGGCCTCTTTCATATGGCAGTCTTGGCAGGTACTGAAGTTAGGGCCCGGTTGCGCCCAAGGGCTGGCCAGCCATTCGGTGTAGGTGGTTTGGCCCGGTTGATTGGTATCGGGATTATTGTATTCGTGACAACTGGCACAAAAGCGCGATTCCTCGAACATGGGCGAATGCATGGCATTCATGGTGGCAAAGCCCACGTCTTCTAACGGACCCCAAACGAAGAATTGGGTCACACCATCATCGGGGAAGCGATACTCTGAGTTACCCAAATGATGCAAGGCCGACACATTACCATTCACTTCTTGAATTTGGTGACAACTCAAGCATTGCACACCATCTAAGGCACCCGCTTGGCTCACTTCATTCAGCTTTAGATTGCCTGGATCGAAAACATCTTCCAAGGCCGCGTGGCAGGTGGCACAAAAACCAGACTCACCCGGATCATGGGTATCTAAATAAACATAACCGCCCGAACCACCCGGTGTGCCAGTGCCCGAGTACAAATCCAACACCCATTCGTTCACCGCCGCGTGGCTGTGATTGCTGGTTTGCCACTG
>JAKSCJ010000515.1 GCA_022360675.1 Lysobacterales bacterium | reverse complement strand
TTCTCAACAGTTGGGCTTTACTTTGACTGGTCCTGCCCACCCGCGTGATGTGTACAGTTTGAATTGGCAGCAGCAGCGCATTACCCGCTGGACCCACAGCGAAAACGGTGGTTTGGATGAGGCCGATATGGTGCAGCCGGAGTTAATTCATTACCCCGGCTATGTGGCCCAAGCGAATGATGAGATTGAAACCGGTGCGCAGACTCTGCAGATTCCGGCCTGGTATTACCGTGCAGCCCCGCGCTCGAGCGTACAAGCAGACACTCCGGTGCCTGCCAGTGAAGCGGCGCTGTCTGATTCAGTTATCGCTGAACCGGGAACACTTGGTTCCGTAACGGCTGGATCCGTAACGGCTGGGCCGGTGGTCATTTACATTCACGGTGGCCCTGAAGCACAGGCACGGCCACGTTACGATCCACTCATCCAGTTTTGGGTGCAGGAGTTAGGGCTCTCGGTCATTGTGCCCAATGTGCGTGGCTCTAAAGGCTACGGACGCAGCTATGTGAGTTTAGATAACGGCCATCGACGGGAAGACTCGGTACGCGATATCGGTGCTTTATTAGATTGGATCGAACAACAGCCGGAGTTAGACCACCAACGCGTAGGGGTTTACGGCGCGTCTTATGGTGGTTATATGGTGTTGTCGTCGTTGGCGCACTTTGGTCAGCGGATTCGTGCCGGTGTGGATGTCAACGGAATTAGTGATTTTGTCACGTTTTTGCGGAACACCAGCGAGTATCGACGGAATCATCGCCGGGCAGAATATGGTGATGAACGACGGCGGCGAACGCGGCGTTTTTTAGCGAGTATTTCTCCGTTAAATATGAGCGACCGCATTCAAAGCCCATTATTAATTGTGCAGGGGGCGAATGATCCGCGTGTTCCTGCTGCACAATCGGAAACCATGTTGAAATCGCTACGTAAAGCGGGCGGCGAGGCATGGTATGTATTGGCTAAGGATGAAGGCCATAGTATTCGACGTTTAGGGAATCGAATTTTGTTGTATCAGACCATTGCCAGGTTCTGGTGTCACCAATTAGCGCTCAATTGCGTCAAGTCATCCAGTAAGGTACCGAATTCACAGTAATATTGTGCATTCTTATCTTAGATAGTTCGTAATTTAATACAGGCAAATATTGTCAAGCTGTAGACGGCTGTTAACGGCCATAGACAGCACACACGCCTGATTCTATGATGAACTGCCTAATCTTCAAATGATGAACGAATAAATAACGGTTTGATTGCCCAGTGTTGCCAATGAAACCGTTTACCCATTGCAAACATGATGCTGCGACCCAGCGCAACACAAACGTTAACGTGGACGAGTAACGTTTGCGGGGTCGCCAATGCCGAGGGTTATGAGAGATGGTAACCGAGAGAAAACGCGCGCCACATTTGATCGTCATGGACGATTCCCCCGATCTGGCGCAACGTGTGCTGAGCGTACTGCGAAATCGAGGTATCGTTGTGCACACCCACCATGCCGATAAAATGGAAAGCCTGGCACGGTTACTAGATACCACTGCGGCCTCAGCCGTGGTGCTGCAACTACAACCAGCCCGTCCCGAGCGACCGGCTCAGGTGCGGAAACAATTAGAGCGCTACCCAGGCGTACCCTTAGTGCTGTTAATCGACAGCTTAAATTGTGAGGGTTTATGCGACGCCTTAGGTGCGGTGCCCGATGCGGTCGTTGATGAAGAAGAAGACGATCAACTCGTGGCGGTGATTCAACGCTTTGCCAATAGTGCGTTCGAGTTAACCCAGCTTGAAGATGGCAAAGCGCGTTTGGAAGAGCTGGAAGAGCGTTACAACTTACTGTTGGAATCTTCCCGCGAAGCCATTGCTTATATTCACGAAGGCTTACACATTTACGCCAATAGCGCCTATTTGGAGTTATTTGGCTACGCCACCTTTGATGATATCGAAGGGGTTTCACTGATCGAGCTACTCGAAACCGAGACTGAGGGTACCGATGTTCGTGCTTTGTTGAAAAAACTCAGCCGTGGCGAACTACCGGAAAGCGCTGAAGGTTATGTGGCACGCGATGCCGAAGGCGAAAGCTTTCCTTGTACGGTGGAGTTCTCTTATTCGCGATACAACAACGAAGCCTGCACTCAACTATTAGTGCAACGTCGCGTTGATGAAGTCGACCCAGCCTTGGCCATTGAGTTGGAAAAACTCAAAACCACCGATTTGGCCACCGGCATGTACAACCGCCAGGCCTTTATGTTGAAACTGGCCGAGCAGGTGGAGCAGGCCGACGATACCAGCGAGTACGCTTTGCTCTTTGTAGAGCTGGACCGCTACGAAAAAATGCTCGAATCTCTGGGTGTTTTAGTGGCCGAGAAAATGATTGCCGTGGTTTCAGGAATGTTAAATAACTGCCTGAACAGCGATATAGACTTGAGCTGCCGTTACGGCGATCACACCTTTGCGTTTTATTTAAAACGTAGCGATCGCGCGCAAATCGAAGCGGTAGCCGAGCAGTTCTTAAGCGCCATCAGTGCCCAGCCGCTGGAAGTGGAAGCCGACAGCGTTCCGGCCACCTGTAGTGTGGGTTATACCTTCTTGGCGGGGCTCAATCGCAGTGGCGATTTACTGTTATCGCAAGCTATTAGTGCCTGGCAAGAGGCCGTCAGCAACGGCGGTAATCGCAGCATGTTGTATCGTCCGCGCCAAAGTGTGGACGAGGGCGATAACCAAAGCCGCGTTTGGGCCGAGCGCTTGCGCCATGCTTTGGATAACAGCCAGCTGCTATTGGCCACCACGCCGATCACCAATATGGAAGACGAAAGCGAGCAATTGCTTGAGGTGATGGTGAAGTTGAAGTCAGATGATTCCGACGAGCTGGTGAGTTCTGTCGAATTCATGCCGGCGGCTAAAAATATCGGTTTAACCGGCGATGTGGATCGCTATGTTTTACAGCGTTTAAGTAATATTCGCTCGAAAAACCCGAAAGCCCGTTACTTCATGCATCTCAGCGGCGATAGCTTGGCGGCGGCCGACTTTGCAGGCTGGATCGACAATGTACTGAGTGAAGCCACCGGCATTAAGCCCAGTCAGTTGATCTTGCTGATGAATCCAGCGGAAATTGCCTCGAATTTACGCCCCGCCCAGCATTTTATGGATTTACTGGGGCCGCGTGGGGTTGGCTTTGGCTTGGATCAATTTGGTGAAACCGACGATGGCGAGCGTGTGTTACAGCATTTGCCGGTGGACTATATTCGTGTTCATCCCAAATTCTGCAGCCGTTTAAACGATGCCAAAGCGATGGCCACATTGAAAGAACTCGTGGGCCAAGCCCAGGCCAAACAAGTGCATGTGATTGCGCCTGACGTTGCCGATGCCACGAGTTTATCGACCCTTTGGCAGGTGGGTATCACCTTGGTACAAGGTAATTTCTTGGGTAGCGAGCAAATGCTCTCGGTCTAATGTGCTCGATTTTAAAGGGCTTGGCTTAAAGGGCAACTGACCCGACGGGCTGACGCAAAGCTTCGATTGAAGATATTAAAAAAGGCGTGGAGATTTTCACGCCTTTTTTATTGTTTCATTTTATTGGGAATGCACTTTATTGGGCGCGCTATGATGGCTAGCGCTATGGTGCGGCTTGTTCTAAGGCGCGAATGCGTTCTGTAATGGGTGGATGGCTCAGAAACAGCTTGCCCAAGCGCCCCGTGAGTCGGCCAGAAATGCCAAATGCTTCAACCGACTCAGGTAAGGTACTGCCTTGCTGGGTTTGCCCTAAGCGGCGGAGGGCCGCAATCATTTTTTCGCGCCCGGCTAAGCGTGCACCGCCGCGATCGGCGTGGAATTCTCGCCAACGCGAAAACGCCATCACGATCATGCTGGCCAGCAAACCTAAGATTAATTGCGCCACCATGGTGGCAATGAAATAACCAGGGCCATAGCCGCGCTCACTGCGGAACACTGCTCGATCAATAATTTGACCAATCACCCGTGAGAAAATCAACACAAAGGTGTTGAGTACACCTTGCAGCAGCGTCAGTGTAACCATATCGCCATTGGCCACATGACTCACCTCATGCCCGAGCACTGCTTCGACCTCGTCGGCGCTCATGTTCTGGAGTAAACCGGTACTCACCGCCACTAAGGCTTTGTTACGCGACATCCCTGTGGCAAAGGCATTGGGCTCGGGAGCTTCGTAAATGGCCACATCTGGTATGCCAATACCACAGGCTTTGGCTTGCCCGGCCACGGTATCCAATAGCCATTGTTCGCTGCTGTTGCGTGCTTGCGAAATAACATGGGCACGCGTGCTCATCAGAGCAACGCGCTTGGATAAAGCCAGTGAAATCAAAGCGCCGCCCATGCCAAAAATCAGGGCGAAAATAAGCGTTGAAGCATGATTGACTGAAATCCCATTGCGCAACAGCCAGGGCTCCAGCAGATTCATCACAAAGCCCAGTACAATGAGCACCGCCACATTGGTTGCGGCGAATAGAGCCACTCGTTTGAGCATAGTTGAGGTCCCGTTGGCGATAGCGGTGATAAAGCTTAGACGTCAAATATAAATAATAGATCCCCGCTTGGGCTTCAAGTGCCTAAGGCTTAGTGATTAGCGATGAGTTTGCATCCAACAACATGCCACCAAGAAATTTCGAAGCGACCCTATTGCGGGCGCTTTGCACCGTCGCCCACGGGTGATTTACATCTGGGTTCGTTGATGGTGGCCGTGGCCACCGCGCTGCAAGCCCATGTTGCAGGTGGCCATTGGTTACTGCGTATTGAAGACGTAGACGAAACCCGTGTGGTAGCGGGCTCGGCTCAACGCATCATGCACAGCTTGCAAGCCCACGGTTTGCAATGGCAGGGCGAGGTTTGGATTCAAAGCCAGCGAAAAGCCCGTTACGAACAAGCCTTAACGCAACTCTTAACCCAGGGCGATGCGTTTTTCTGTGCGTGCAGTCGGGCTGATCTTCCCCCCGGTGGTGTTTATCCGGGAACCTGTCGGGATGGTTTGCCCGAAGAACGTTCAGGGCGCGCTTATCGCTTGCGTGTAGACGATGCCCAGGTGGCGTTTGTCGATACCATACAGGGCCGTACTGAACAAGATTTAGCCAAAGATGTGGGTGATTTTATAATCCGCCGCGCCGATGGCTTATTCGCCTACCAGCTGGCTGTGGTGCTGGATGATGCCGATCAACACATCACCCAAGTGGTACGCGGAGCCGACTTACTGGATTCCACTCCACGTCAAATCCTGTTACAACAACGCCTGGGTTTAGAGCAACCGGATTATTTCCATTTACCCTTATTACTTGGACCCGATGGAAAGAAGCTGAGTAAGCGCAATTTTTCCAATCCGCTGTCCGACGACGAACCGCTGTTGGGCTTACGCCTGGTCATGGCCTTGATGGGCCATAAAATGCCCCCAGAAATACACACGGTGGCGGCGTTTTGGGCGTGGGCAATGGCGCACTGGGATCAGCGTCTCATTCCCCGTCGTCATTCCATTCGCTTGGGTCATACAGAGCCCGCGGTTATACTGCAACAACTGCAACAAGAATTGATTATATGAATCTAACATTCCTGGATTTTGAGCAACCCATCGCTGATCTTGAAGCCAAGATTCAGGAGCTGCGCAACGTTGGCACCGACAATGCCATTAATCTGGAAGAAGAAATTTCGCGCCTGAAAGCCAAATGCCAGGCCCAGATCGATGTCATCTTCAAAAACCTAACGCCTTGGCAAATTGCACAGCTCAGCCGCCACCCGCTGCGTCCCTATACCTTGGATTACATCGACTACATGTGCGATGAATTCGAAGAATTGCACGGCGACCGAGCTTTTGCCGACGATCACGCCATTGTGGGTGGTTTGGCGCGTATCGGTAATCATTCGGTAATGTTGATCGGCCATCAAAAAGGCCGTGACACCAAAGAGAAAATTTACCGCAACTTCGGCATGCCGCGCCCCGAGGGTTATCGCAAAGCGCTGCGCCTGATGCAAATGGCTGCACGGTTTAAACTGCCCATCGTGACTTTAATCGACACCCCAGGCGCTTACCCGGGTATTGGCGCTGAAGAGCGCGGTCAATCGGAAGCTATTGCGCGTAACTTGCGTGAAATGGCCATGTTACCCGTGCCCATTGTGTGTAATGTGGTGGGTGAAGGTGGTTCTGGTGGCGCACTTGCCATTGGTGTGGGCGATCACACCAATATGATGCAATACAGCATGTACTCGGTGATTTCACCGGAAGGTTGCGCCTCTATTTTGTGGAAGAGCGCCGAGCGCGCTGAGCAAGCCGCTGAGGCTTTAGGCGTGACCTCCGATAAACTGCTAGGCTTGGGTTTAATCGATGAAATTATCGAAGAGCCCGCCGGTGGTGCCCATCGCGACCCTAAATTGGCCGCCCAGCGCTTGCGTGCGTCTATCATCCAGCAGTTAGATCAACTGCCACGCGATGATCTCGACACCTTGCTAGAGCGTCGTTACCAACGCTTAATGTCTTACGGTCGTTTTAAAGACGGCGAGTAAGTTACTCGCTTCAACCACCGTTTTTTAGCGTAAAAAAAGCAGTGTGGATCACTCCATACTGCTTTTTTACGTTTGGCCGATCGATTTTGCCGCTTGCTTTTCTAGGTGATGATATTTAATTGTAGATACTCGATTTTTTTAAGCGCTTTATTTTTATGGCCTTTTGTTATCAATAAGCCAAGAGTTTTTCCGTGAACCTAAGTAATCCGTTGAGCCGTGCTTTAATCGACAGCGTACCAGCGTTTTCCACAGCGCCTTGTTGTTGGATAGCGCTCAGTGGCGGGGCCGACTCCATGGCGCTGGCCCATGCCTTGGTGCAACTAAAGCAAGCAGCCCCACACCACGCTGAGCTGGCCTGGTTTCAAACAATGCCTTTGCGTGCGATTCATGTGCATCACGGCTTGTCGGATCAAGCCGATGCTTGGCAACGGCATGTGACAGATTACTGCGAACAATGGCAGCTGCCTTTGCAGTGCGTTGCGGTAACAGTCGATCGCCAAGGCCAAGGTTTAGAAGCGGCTGCCCGGGCCGAGCGCTATCGAGCGTTCGCAGCACAGCTTAACAGCGGCGATGTACTAATCACCGCTCATCACCAAGATGACCAAGCAGAAACATTACTGTTGAACTTGTTGCGTGGAGCGGGCTTACGGGGTTTAGCTGCTATGCGGCCACAACGTGCCCTGACTAATGGGCAGTTACTGCGTCCTTTTTTAGCGCTCTCGCGTCGGCAGTTAGTGCAGTACTGCCAGCAGCATCAACTCCAATTTGTTGACGATCCAAGTAATCAAGATGCCTATTTACGGCGTAGTTTCTTGCGCCAGCAATGCCTGCCTTTACTTCGTCAGCATTGGCCAGAAGCCAGTGCCAGTCTTGCGCAATCGGCCCAACATCTGGCCGAGTACGAAGCTTATTTTGAACAGCGCGAGTTGGCCACGCTGACGCAATACCAAGCCGATCAAAAGCACAGCGCTTTACCGATGAGCGCTTTGAATGGCTTGCCAAATTTGCTGCAACGGCGCTTATTGGCAACATGGCTGCGTGTGCGCAAAGCACCCGCAGCACCCGCAGCCCGCATGACCACTTTCCTGCAGCAGCTACAAGCTTTACGGAGC
>JAKSCJ010000509.1 GCA_022360675.1 Lysobacterales bacterium | reverse complement strand
GGTCGCCGTGGTGGCCGCCGTCGTCGCGGTGCACAAAACCGCGCCGAAGAGCTGCAAAACCAGAACCAGAGCCAACAAAACCAAGGGCAACAAAATCAGGGCCAACAGGGTCAAGCACCGCAAGCGGTTGGCGAGCCAAAAGCTGTTGCTGAACAGTCCCAGAAAGTGGATCACGGCAAAACCGAGAACCGCAGAGCGGAAAACACTGGCAAAGCCGATCAAGGTGGTCGCAAGCCAGCAGAAAAAGCCAGCGCAGATCAAGCAACGGCTAATAAAGGCAAATCTTCTGCTGCACGCGATCAACAACGCCCAGCAAAAGCTCGTACGCTTGAGTCTGCCCCTGCACAGCAAGACGCCCAACGCAGCAAACCGCAGCCCGATAAAACCGCTCGCAGACCTGTGAGAGACTCCGCAGTAAGTACTGATAATGCTCCAGCACCAGCGCCACATGCACAGCAGGTGCCACAGCAGCAAAACCATGGGCAGCAGCCACAAGCCAGCGCCCCTCGCCAAGCGGAACCCGCAAACGCACCGCAAGCCGGTGATAACGCCCAGCAAGCACCGCAACAGGGCCAAGCTGTGCCCAATACCAATCAGGCGGGCCAAGGCAATGCTAGCCAAGGCAACCCAGGACAAGGTAACCCTGGCCGCCGCTCACGCCACCCTGCTATGCGCCAGCAAAACAAAGGGCAAGGCCAGCAAAGTGGCAACACTCAAGAAGCGCCAAGGCAACAGAACCCACAAGGTTCACCTGCCCAAGGTACAGCCGCTAATAATGAACAACGCGGCGACAACAGCAACCCCGAAGCCAATCAAGCGCGCCCGCAACGTCGCCGTGGTGGTCGTAACGAGGGCAATAACGCACCTAACCAAGGCCAGCGCGGACAGCAACAACGTCGCCGCCCGCCAGTGCAGTTTGGTGCCGATCAAATTCCCAACTTAGAGCCGCCAACTGGCGATAAACCATGGGCCAAAGCACAGCAAAACAACACATCGGGTAATGCACCTGGCAGTGAGTCGCAAAATACAGAACGTGCTGTCGCCAAAGCGCCTCCTAAAGCAGACGCACCCAAACCCGCTGCACCCAAGCCCGCTGCACCCAAGGCCGAGCACAGCGCTAAACCCGCATCCAACCCTGAGCAGGGCGTACCACGTCCTACTCCAACTAATACGCCTGCAAATGCGCAGGCATCTAAAGCGCAAGCTTCAGCTGACCGCAAGCCAGCGGCCGACAAGGCCGGCAGCAAATCGGTAGCTCCACGCGGCGACGCTGGTGCGAAAACGAGTTCAAACTCAGCACCTGCCAACACGGCCGCTAAACCTGATGCTGGCACCAAACCAAGCGCTGCCCCCCGCTCAGAAAGCAATGCAGCGTCTAACAAAGCGCCGAGCAGTCAAAGCCAAAGCGGCCAGGCTCCAGCCAAAGCAGTAACCCCGGCCAAGCAAGCCACGCAGAGCCCGGCAGCAGCGCAAGATACCAAGCCCAAAGCCGCACCAACACCCAGCGCGCCAAAGCCCCAAGCTGCACCTAAGCCTGCACCAGCTCCGAAGGCTAAACCGGCGGCGGCTGACCCGAATAAACCCATCGCTAAGCCAGCTGGCCAACAGGGTTTGTACGTATTAACGCCTAAAAACAAGGCCGAAAACAGTAACGATTAGGCACCGATAATCGACCAGCGCCGGCCCAGTTGCCGGTGCTGGCAAGATCATCAATCAGGCGCTTTCTGCACTGTGCCTTGTGCCCAGCCAAACAAAAAGGAAAACCAGCCCATCGGCTTGAGAATTGTTCAAGCAAGCGATTTGCAACGGTTGTTCAATAAATGGGAGCGGAGACCATCTGCTTTTTCAGTGTAATTACTGCAAGATTCCCGGCTTAACTTTTGTTTTCGAGAATTGCTCGCTATGCTAAGCCCAATGATCAAAGCAGCCACTGCATTGATAGCCAATAAAAAACACCCAGACCAAGGCATGGGAGTGGAAACTTAGTGATTCGTGTACTCATCGTAGATGATCATGATCTGGTACGAACCGGCTTAAAACATATCCTTTCACGCGCAGACGATGTGAGTGTGGTAGGCGAAGCTGGTAGCGGCGAGGAAGCCATTCGACGCCAACGTGAACTCGACCCCGATGTTATTTTGATGGACATCAGCATGCCGGGCATGTCGGGTATGGAAGTCACACAACGCATGCTGCGCAGCGACGACAGCATTCGCATTATCATTTTAACTGCCCACGCCCAATCACCCTTCCCCACCCGCTTGCTTGAAGCCGGGGCATTGGGGTATCTCACCAAGGCATGTGCGGCAGACGAACTCTTAAACGCCATTCACTCGGTAGCCGAGCGGCGGCGCTATATTGGTTCTGAAATTGCCCAACAACTGGCATTACAGCTGTTGCCCGGCACCGACCAATCGCCCTTTGAAGATCTGTCTTCCCGCGAGATGGAAGTTAGCCTGATGCTCACCCAAGGTATGAGTGTCGCCGATATCGCACAGACTATGAGCTTGAGCCCAAAAACTGTCAGCACCTACAAATATCGCATCTACGACAAGCTCAATGTAAAAAATGAGGTTGAGCTCACCCGTTTAGCAATGCGCCACGGTTTAATTGAGGACGATTAAACCCCATCTGTTAAAGCAACTCCCGATTTTAAGCCATTATTTATCATTGCCATCAGGTCCATGAAAACCATAGGCGATGATAATAGTTGCCGTGATGAACCATCAGGTATTGCAACCGAAAACGAGACCATCCCAGCATGAAAAGCAGGCAGGACATTTTTAATCTCATCGAGTCCGAGATCAAAAACTTAAAAGACGATGCACCCGCGCTTAGCGACGACACCGACCTCACCTCGGGTTTAGGTTTAGATTCAGTACAAGTACTGGAGATGTGCATGGAACTCGAAGACCACCTAGACATTAGCATTCCCATCAATCGCCTGGGTGAAGTGCGCACCGCCGGCCAACTCGCCGATGCCTTAGTCGCCATTCAGCAAGACGCCAGCTAAGCGCCTTATGTATTGCGCTTTATGATTTAAATTTGCAAACGTCATAAAGCGCTTACAAGCCTCGTCAAGCGCAGCTCCTGCGCACTAGGAAGACACAGCATGAGCCTTTTCGATAAATTAGATGGCATTCGCCAAGCGCGAGCCATGTTAGAAACTGTGGGTATTGATCCTTTCGGTGTAGCCATGGAGAAAATCCTCTCTCCCACCGAAGCCATTATTCATGGCCGTCACACCATTTTGGCGGGCACCAATAACTACTTGGGGCTAACCTTTAGCCAAGACGCACTCGACGCCGCGCATAAAGCTTTAGACGAGCAAGGCACTGGCACCACCGGTTCGCGCATGGCTAATGGCAGTTTCAGTACCCATCGTTGTTTGGAACAAGAACTCGCCAGCTTTTACGGTGTACGCGACTGCATTGTGTTTTCCACCGGCTATTTGGCTAATTTAGGCATGATTACCGGCCTTACCGGTGCCAACGATATCGTGCTGTTAGATGCCGACTGCCACGCCAGCATTTACGATGCCTGCCGCATGGCCGGCTGTGAAGTGGTTCGTTTTCGTCACAACGATGCCAACGATTTGGCCAAACGCATGCGCCGCCTGGGTGAGCGTGCCAAAGAAGCGCTGATTATCGTTGAAGGCCTGTACAGCATGCTGGGCGACAAAGCACCGCTACAAGAATATGTTGAGGTCAAACGCCAATACGGCGGTTATCTGATGGTGGATGAAGCCCATTCATTGGGTATTTACGGTGAACGTGGTCGCGGCGTTTGCGAAGAAGCCGATTGCGAAGACGATGTGGACTTTATCGTTGGTACTTTCAGTAAAAGCTTGGGTGCCACCGGTGGTTTTTGTGTCAGCAATCGCCCTGAGCTCGACCTCGTACGCTACGCCGCCAGGCCATATATCTTTACCGCCTCACCACCGCCATCGGTGATTGCCTCAACCCGCATCACTTTGCAAAAGCTGGCGGAAGGTCAAGCCTTACGCCAACAACTGCACGATAACGCGCAGCGTTTATATTCTGGTCTCGCCGATTTAGGCTTAGCCATTAGCCCCGAGGTTAGTCCTGTGGTGGCAGTAAACATTGAAGGTAAAGCACGCGCATTAACTTTTTGGAAGCTACTGCTCGAACACGGTGTGTACTGCAATTTGGTACTTCCTCCGGCCACACCCACCGGCGTGCCCTTATTACGCCTCAGCTTGAGCGCTGCTCACAGCAGCGAGCAGATCGATCAGATTATCGATACCTTCCGCCAGCTACAAGCACAACTCGACGCCATACCCGTCGACGCTTAAAGCCGCCGTTGAATCTTTATCAGCAAGGCTTTAACGCAACAAAAAATAAGGCAGGCACTCTTTTTTGAGTGCCTGCCAGCACTAAAAAATCCTCTTGTACCGTCTTCAAGCTTAATATTTTTATTAGCGTTGGATCATTGCTAAAACTTAGGTAACTGTAAAGACGCCGGCTGACGCTTCACCCAATGCCAACGATCCTGCACGTGCCACCCTGTGACAGTATCGCCTTGTAAAACCAAGACATGGCTGGGTGCCAGTGGTAATCGTGGGGCTCCGGCAACCACAGCAGCCCAGGCAATGGGATCGTAGCTATGGATCATACGAATCTGTGCTGATGGGGTTTGATCGCGTAAGCGTTTAAATCCTGCCACCGCATCAGCCAGCGCGAACTGCTCACCACTCACGCCGGTGATAAAACGTCCACCAAAAACCTCACCGCGATCTTCCATACGCCGAAAAACGGGCAACAGCTGACCCCAACTGGGTGCTAAGCTCTCGCGTTCCAACAAGAGACGAAACACCACACCATAGCGCGCTAACAACAACCGACACCAACTAAATAATGCCGCATCGTCCCATTGCCTGAGCGGTAAAGCCGCCCAGCGCCCCATTCCGCCTTGATGGCGCTGGCGACGGTTTTTGGGAATACGGCGTTCCATTTTGCGCTTTTCTTCGTCGCTGCGAAGCACTTGTTTTAAGGCCGACCAACTATCGGCATGAACACGACCGGCACCTGCCAGCTGACGCAACACTTGGTCTAACTGAGGTTGCAGTAAG
>JAKSCJ010000063.1 GCA_022360675.1 Lysobacterales bacterium | reverse complement strand
ATGCCGATGCACGTTTAACTTTGTACGGTGGCGATGCACAAGGCTACACGGATTACCAGCAACACCAGCTTTAGCTTTTTGCTGTATTGGCCTCATCAGCGACTTGTGTCATCATTGAACACATTGATTATTAACTGTGTTTTGTTCGTTGGAGTCGCATGTTTAGCAGAACTTATATGGCACGCTTTTGGTTCTTTGTATTGGGTGTGATGTTCTTATGGATGAGCACTTTG
Organism: Lysobacterales bacterium; assembly: GCA_022360675.1. Classification (GTDB taxonomy): domain Bacteria; phylum Pseudomonadota; class Gammaproteobacteria; order Xanthomonadales; family Wenzhouxiangellaceae; genus JAKSCJ01. The sequence continues at coordinate 3,310 of JAKSCJ010000063.1, read as the reverse complement.
TACAGTGTTATTCCCGAGCGTGGCGCGCTCTATGAATATACGGGGCAGTTCGAGCGTATCTTAGATCGCACTGGCCGCGATGGTAGCGGTTTTATTTTCACCCTAAAAGGTATTGAGCCCGCGTTTCACTATGTACGTAACGCGGGCAATAATCGTGAAATTATTCATCGGGTACAAACCACCCGAGGCGCGGTAACTGTATTAGCTGAGGCCAGTCGCGAAAGCACTGAAGACAGCTCTCGTGACATCATGGAAGTGTTCGAGATTGATGTGCATGGTTATGTGAAGCAAGACTACGACACTATCGTGGGCAATCATCAGCTCAATAAGAAAGTAACCTTTGTGATCGGCCTGTTTTTTCTCTTGTCGGCGGCTTATCTCATCGTCAAGAAAGTGGAACTTGAAGATTGAGAACTCAGGGCCAAAAGCGTATTCCACAACGCCATCGAGCATAAAAAAGGCCCGGAAGAACCGGGCCTGTTAGTACTCACGAAGCAATACTGAGCGTCGAAAACAATAAGCTAACAACATCAATATTCAAACGCTAGCTGGGCAGTTTTAAACTTAAGGTATCGTTTAATACCCCGTCTAAACCGCCATAAACGGTGAGGCGTTCCACTTTTTCACTGATTTTCTCCAGAGCTTCCAATTCTTTCAAGCGCAGCAGAATTGGGTTGTCGTCCATTAATTTGGCGGTGTTCAATAATGAACGGGTAGCCGCCGTTTCTTCACGCCGTTTAATCACATTGGCTTGGGCGGTTTTCTCGGCTTCTACCACTTGGTTTAAGAGCGTTTTCATCTCGCCGGGCAAGATGATGTCTTTCACCCCGATGGACTGCACCAATAAACCAAATTCAGCCATACGCTCGGCGGTGTCGTTGATGATACTTTTGCCTAACGCATCTTTTTCCATTAGCAAGGCATCTAAGCTGCGTGTTCCAATCACCTGACGCAGCGACAATTGCAGTTCGCGGTAGAAGAATTCTTTGAAGTCGCTTAATCGGGTTTCAGCCAAGACCGGGTCTTTAACCTGGTATTGGGCGCTTAAATTTACCCGCAAGCTGACTTTATCTTTCGATAAGATTTCTTGTCCACTCACTTCCATCAACTGCACTCTAGAGTCGATTTGCTTAACGTTGATATCGCGGTTGAAACGCCAAAAACCATAGGTGCCCGCTTTTAACGTGCCTTTTAACTCGCCATCGATATACAGCAAACCACGGCTGTTTTCTTCGATGCAGGCAGCGTAGACTGCATCGCGAACTTCGTGCAGTAAACGTTGGTTCCGAGTGCGAATTAATAAACGCGCCACCCGCTCAGGAATTTGCGGCTCGGTTTCGATATCTAAAACTTCCACTTGGATGGTTTTACTGGCTTTCCAAAAAGCACTGCGGGTGCCGGGCGCTAAAATGCGACTTAACACACCATCCAAATACAGCAAACCCACCTGGTGGCTATTGAGTTCGACCATTTCAAAGTGCTGTGTGCACAGTTCGGGCTCTAACTTCAGCATGAAGTCGAGCTGGGGGTGAATAAATTCTTCCTCAGCCAGGTTAAAGGTTTGTACCTGGCTGCGCTTTAGGGGATCGAACATCCAGTAGATCCCCGGCATTAAGACCGACTTCACAGTACGGTTTCGCAGCATTAATCCACGCTCGTACTGTGCGATCACGATTCGTTGTAAACCAAACATGAGTGTTTCCTGTTTTATCGCACAAGTTGGCCATCGTTGGCCGCGTGGCAGCAGTCTTTATTTATCCGGCCCCAGTGTTGGGTTGCTACCCACCGGATACGTCCATTATGAACGCTCTGGTTCTCATAAGCTGACAATGAAACCCGAGGATTTCGCTCGAAACCGTTCATTAAAAAAACGCGGTATCGAACGCCATTGAGAAAAATAAAAGCCTGTGCAACAGCTGCTCACTTAAACGTCGTGAACGGCTTGATTCGGCGTTCAATGCGGATGCTTTGTCAGTTCAAAATGAAGATTTCTTAACCAGAAATCGTTCATATTTTCACGTATCAAATCATTGGCATTAAACGATACGAATGTCAGTCAGGTTCATGCCCGCCGTTAATGATGAAAACTTGCCGAACAAACATTCACCACCAACCGTAAGCAGCTGTGCGCAGACCGAGAATGATGGACTCGAACCATCTAGGAGCCAAAGCTCCGTCCCAAGGTAAGCGTTATAAGCGCTTTAACGTGAATAATGGGATTCGAACCCACACCGCCTGAGACCAGCCCAAGCGCTCTGCCAATCGAGCTCTACTCACCTAGGTACAATGTGCCCATCGAACAGAAGATACCCAGTAACTTACCAAGCCTGGGTCAGGCGGCTATGCGAAACCGCTCCGCAATCCGCATCGATGTTCAACACTGTTGGGTTGGCGGCATGGCGCAAACCATGCCGCCCGGTTTTATCGTGTGCTGATTGCCTGGCCATTTAACCTTTAACGCACACGACTTGTTTCAAGATGGCTACCACATCCACTAAGTCGCTTTGGTTTTCCATGACTTGGTCGATATCTTTATAAGCGCTGGGAATTTCGTCTACCACGCCTTTATCTTTACGGCATTCCACACCACGGGTTTGGGCCTCTAGGTCGCGATGGCTAAAGCGTTTACGTGCTTTAGTTCGCGACATTCGACGCCCCGCACCATGGGCACAAGAACAAAACGAATCTTCATGCCCTTTACCGCGCACGATGTATGAACGTGCCCCCATGCTGCCAGGGATAATTCCCAAATCACCTTTACCCGCTTTAATCGCACCTTTACGGGTAACAAAAACATCGGCACCAAAGTGGTGTTCTTTCGTTACATAGTTGTGGTGACAGTTAATGGCTTGTTCGAGCAACTCGAACTCTGGCAGTTCTTCGCGTAACGCTTGTAACACCAAAGCCATCATGGCTTCGCGGTTAATCGCCGCATACCGTTGGGCCCAGTCCACCGCTTCTACATAGTCGTTAAACAAAGAGGTGCCTTCATCGAACCAGGCCAAATCTTTATCGGGCAGTTGAATATCACGTTTCAGTAACGCTTCACGCGCTTGGCTGATGAAGTATTGACCGATGATATTGCCGGTTCCACGTGAGCCCGAGTGCAGCATCACCCACACTTGGCCTTGTTGATCCAAACACACTTCAATGAAGTGATTACCGCCCCCCAAAGTACCCACCTGACGCGCCCATCGTGGGCCGTTGTTTTTCGCTTGGCGATCGGCCAGTTTTGGGTGTTTATCGAGAATGGCTTGGAGGCCTGGCTCGGCACGGGCAGCGGCTTCCATTTGCACATTAGCGGCTTTAT
>JAKSCJ010000491.1 GCA_022360675.1 Lysobacterales bacterium | reverse complement strand
TGGGTGGGCTGGCATTAGGTCAAAACCTGATGGTGGCCTTCATGCCCTGGAATGGTTACAACTTCGAGGATTCCATCCTCATCTCCGAAAACCTGGTACAGGAAGATCGCTTCACCAGTATCCACATTGAGGAACTGACCTGTGTTGCGCGTGATACCAAACTGGGTCCGGAAGAAATCAGTGCTGATATCCCCAATGTGGGTGAGCACAACCTGAACAAGCTGGACGCCGCTGGCATCGTATACATCGGTGCGGAGGTGAAAGCAGGCGATATTCTGGTGGGCAAGGTGACTCCGAAAGGCGAAACCCAGCTGACTCCAGAAGAAAAACTGCTGCGTGCCATCTTCGGTGAGAAAGCCTCCGACGTTAAAGACACCTCATTGCGTGTTCCGTCGGGTATGGATGGCACCGTGATCGACGTTCAAGTCTTCACTCGTGATGGTGTTGAGAAAGACGCCCGTGCGATTGCTATCGAGCAAGAGCACATTCGCCAAGCGCGTAAAGATTTGAACGATCAACTACGCATTGTAGAAGCGGCTATCTTCACTCGCCTGCAAGAGTCTTTGATCGGTCAAGTGGTTGATAAAGCGCCAGGTCTGAAGAAAGGTGCGGAAATCACCGGCGAATTCCTCAGCAGCTTGGCCTATGAAGATTGGTTCAAGATCCGTTGCCGTGAAGATCACGCCAACGATCTGCTGGAAGCAGCTGCCGACCAAGTCACCAACCAGCGTAAGCGCTTCGAAGAACGCTTCGACGAGCAAAAACGCAAAATCACCCAAGGCGACGATTTGGCACCTGGTGTGTTGAAAATGGTGAAAGTCTATCTGGCTGTGAAACGTCGCATCCAGCCGGGCGATAAAATGGCTGGTCGCCACGGTAACAAAGGTGTGATCTCCATGATCGTACCCACCGAAGATATGCCGTACATGGCTGATGGTACACCGGTAGATATCGTGTTGAACCCATTGGGCGTACCTTCACGTATGAATATCGGTCAGGTGCTTGAAACCCACTTGGGTATGGCAGCACGTGGCGTGGGTTGGAAGATCACCGAGATGCTGAACGAGCAACGTAAAGTTGCTGAGATTCGCGGCTTCTTGGAAGAGGTCTACAACTTCGACAGCCGTGGCCGTGTGGATCTCGACAGCTTCAGTGATGATGAAATCATCGAAATGTCGAAGAATCTGCGTGGCGGTGTGCCCATGGCAACCCAGGTATTCGATGGTGCCAGCGAAGCTGAAATTCGCCATCTGTTAAAACTGGGCGGCTTACCTGAAAGTGGCCAAACCACTCTGTTCGACGGCCGTACTGGCGATGCATTTGATCGTCCGGTTACCGTGGGCTATATGTACATGTTGAAGTTGAACCACTTGGTCGACGACAAGATGCACGCGCGCTCCACCGGTCCGTACAGCTTGGTAACACAGCAGCCTCTGGGCGGTAAAGCTCAATTCGGCGGTCAACGATTCGGTGAGATGGAGGTATGGGCACTGGAAGCATACGGTGCTTCTTACACCCTACAAGAAATGCTCACTGTGAAATCTGACGATGTCAGTGGTCGTAACGAAATGTATAAGAACATTGTTGCAGGCGACCATCGTATGTCGGCGGGTATGCCGGAATCCTTCAACGTACTCGTTAAGGAAATCCGCTCGTTGGCGATCAATATCGAAATGGAACAGTCCTAATCGCGGGAGGCAGCGGTGAAAGATTTAATTAGTTTATATAACCGGCAACGTGAACCGCTGGACTTCGATGCAATTCGCATCGGTCTGGCGTCTCCCGAGTTGGTCCGTTCCTGGTCATATGGTGAGGTTAAAAAGCCGGAAACCATCAATTACCGTACCTTTAAACCGGAGCGTGATGGTCTGTTCTGTGCCGCCATTTTCGGCCCCATCAAAGACTACGAGTGCTTATGCGGTAAATACAAACGCATGAAGCACCGTGGTGTGGTGTGCGAAAAATGCGGTACTGAAGTGACCCTGACCAAAGTACGCCGCGAGCGTATGGGGCATATCGAGCTGGCTTCGCCTGTGGCGCATATCTGGTTCTTGAAATCACTGCCATCGCGCATTGGTTTGATGCTGGATATGACCCTGCGCGATATCGAACGCATTTTGTACTTCGAATCGTACGTGGTTCTTGAACCCGGTATGACCACCTTAGAACGTGGTCAAATCCTGAGCGAAGAGCAGTACATCGAAGCGCTGAACGAATTCGGCGACGATTTCGACGTCAAGATGGGTGCCGAAGCGGTCTTTGACCTGCTGATCAGCATCGATCTGAACTTAGAATTGGCCCGTCTGCGTGACGAGCTGGCTGCCACCAGTTCCGAAACCAAGATGAAGCGCTTATCCAAGCGTTTGAAGCTGATCGAAGCCTTCATCGATTCCGGTAACCGTCCGGAATACATGATCATGACCGTACTGCCCGTGTTGCCGCCGGATTTACGTCCGTTGGTACCGCTGGATGGTGGTCGCTTCGCGACTTCAGATCTGAACGATCTGTACCGTCGCGTGATTAACCGTAATAACCGTTTGCGCCGTCTGCTGGAGCTGAGTGCTCCCGACATTATCGTGCGTAACGAAAAACGCATGCTGCAAGAATCTGTGGATGCGTTGCTCGATAACGGTCGTCGCGGTCGTGCCATCACCGGCACCAACAAGCGTCCGTTGAAGTCGCTGGCCGACATGATTAAAGGTAAGCAGGGTCGCTTCCGCCAAAACTTGCTGGGTAAACGGGTTGATTACTCTGGTCGTTCCGTAATCGTGGTAGGTCCGACGCTGAAACTGCACCAATGTGGTCTGCCTAAGAAAATGGCTTTGGAATTATTCAAGCCGTTTATCCTAAGTAAACTGCAACGCTTGGGCTATGCACCCAGCATTAAAGCGGCGAAGAAACTGGTTGAGCGCGAAACTCCCGAAGTTTGGGACATCTTAGAAGATGTTATTCGCGAACATCCGGTTATGTTGAACCGTGCGCCCACATTGCACCGTTTAGGTATTCAGGCGTTTGAGCCAGTATTGATTGAAGGTAAAGCGATCCAGCTTCACCCCTTAGTTTGTACTGCATTTAACGCTGACTTCGACGGTGACCAAATGGCGGTACACGTTCCGTTGTCTATCGAAGCGCAGCTTGAAGCGCGTGCTTTGATGATGGCGTCGAACAATATTTTGTCACCGGCTAATGGTGAGCCCATCATCGTACCGACCCAAGACGTGGTATTGGGTCTGTACTACATGACTCGTCACTTGGTGGGTGCGCAAGGTGAAGGCATTATCTTCTCCGATACCGCCGAAATTCACCGTGCCTATGAAAACCGTAAAGTTTCCATCCATGCGGGCATTAAGCTGCGTTTAACCCAGCACGTGCGCGATGAAGATGGCAACGAGAAAACCATCACTGGTGTCGTCGATACCACGGTTGGTCGTGCTTTGTTGCTGGAAGTGGCGCCCAAAGGCTTGCCCTTCGAGCTCTTCAACCGCGTGTTGAAGAAAAAACAAATCTCGCAACTCATCAACGACTGCTACCGTCGCTTAGGCCTGAAGCAAACCGTTATCTTCGCCGATAAGCTGATGTATACCGGTTTCCGCTACGCCACCCGTGCGGGCGCGTCGATCTGTATCGGTGACTTACAAGTTCCGCCCGAGAAGAAAGAGATTCTGGAAGCGGCGGAAGCCGAAGTATTGGAAATCCAAAACCAATACGCTTCCGGTTTGGTAACCTCTGGCGAGCGTTACAACAAAGTAGTCGACATTTGGTCACGTACTAACGAGCAAGTGGCACGTGCCATGATGTCGCGTATCGGTACTGAAGAGCACGAAGGTGCAGATGGCAAGAAAGTGGAGCAAGCCTCCATGAACTCCATTTACATCATGGCCGACTCCGGCGCTCGTGGTTCTGCGGCGCAGATTCGTCAGTTGGCCGGTATGCGTGGCTTGATGGCGAAGCCCGATGGTTCCATCATCGAAACGCCCATTACGGCGAACTTCCGTGAAGGTTTGAACGTACTCCAGTACTTCATTTCAACTCACGGTGCGCGTAAAGGTCTGGCCGATACCGCGCTGAAAACCGCGAACTCCGGTTACTTGACCCGTCGCTTGGTGGACGTGGCACAAGACGTGGTGATCACCGAGCCCGATTGCGGTACCAGCGAAGGCATCACGCTGCAAACCGTAGTTGAAGGGGGTGACGTTGTTGAACCCTTACGTGATCGCGTATTGGGTCGCTTGACTGCCGAAGACATCTACTACCCAGGCAGCGATGAGCTGCTGTGTCCGCAAAATACATTGCTGGACGAAAAATGGGTGGTGCGTTTAGAGCAAGAAGGTATCGACCGCGCGCTCGTGCGCTCAGTGATTAGCTGTGAAACCCGTTACGGCGTGTGTGCGGCTTGTTATGGCCGTGACTTGGCTCGCGGTGACTTGGTCAACATCGGTGAATCTGTGGGTGTTATCGCCGCACAATCCATCGGTGAGCCGGGTACCCAGCTGACCATGCGTACCTTCCACATTGGTGGTGCGGCCTCTCGTGCGGCGGCGGTTGATAAAGTCCAAATCAAATCAACCGGTACCATTAAGCTGGAAAACCTGAAGCATGTAACCAATGCCGACGGTAACCTGATCGCGGTTTCGCGTTCTGGTGAATTAACGGTGAGCGACGACCACGGTCGTGAGCGTGAGCGCTATAAGATTCCTTATGGTGCGGTCATCAAGTTTAAAGATGGTGACCGAACCGATGCCGGAAGCATCGTTGCGAACTGGGATCCGCATACTCACCCCATCGTGACCGAAGTGGCGGGTCGAATCCGCTTCTTAGACTTCATCGATGGTGTAACCGTTACCGAACAAACCGACGAAGTGACCGGCTTGGTCAGCACGGTTGTGACCGATCCGAAACAGCGCGGTAGCGCTGGTAAAGATCTGCGTCCCATGGTGAAACTGGTAGATGCCAAAGGCCAAGAGCTGAAATTAGTGGGAACCGATATCCCGGCCCATTACTTCCTACCGCCGGGCGCTATTGTTTCAATGCAAGATGGTGCCGACGTACAGGTTGGTGACGTTGTTGCACGTATCCCGCAAGAGTCCAGTAAGACTCGCGATATTACCGGTGGTTTGCCGCGTGTTGCTGACTTGTTTGAAGCGCGTAAGCCGAAAGAATCTGCGATTCTGGCTGAGGTTTCAGGTGTGGTTTCCTTTGGTAAAGAAACCAAAGGTAAGCAGCGTGTCATGATCACTCAATCCGATGGTGAAGTGTACGAAGAGCTGATTCCAAAATGGCGTCAGGTCTTGGTGTTCGAAGGTGAGCACGTTACCAAAGGTGAGGTGATTGTTGACGGTGAATCTAATCCGCACGACATCTTACGTCTGCTGGGTATTGAGCGCTTAGCCGCGTACTTGGCAAAAGAAATCCAAGACGTTTATCGCCTGCAAGGTGTGAAAATCAACGATAAGCATATCGAAGTGATTATTCGCCAAATGCTGCGTAAAACTGAAATTATGGATGCAGGCGAAACCCGCTTCTTACCTGGTGAGCAGGTTGAGCTGGTTCGCTTACTGGAAGAAAACGAAAACGTTGCAGGGCGTGGTAAAGCGCCATCAACACATCAACGTGTGTTGCTGGGTATCACCAAAGCATCGCTGGCTACCGAATCCTTTATTTCGGCGGCATCCTTCCAGGAAACCACACGCGTGTTGACCGAAGCTGCCGTTCATGGTGCGGTCGATCACCTGCGTGGTTTGAAAGAAAACGTTATCGTTGGACGTTTGATCCCGGCCGGTACTGGCTTGGCTCATCACAACCAACGTCGTTCCGGTCGCATTAGTGAACAGGAAGCCGAACTGGCAGCCATGGTTTCAGCCGTACCGGAAAAAAGCAGTGCTAAATCTGACAAAAGCAGTTCAGAAGAAGCCTCTGCAAAGATCGATTCCTAATCGAATCGTACCGGGTCAGGAAATCTGACCCGGTTTCGACTTCAATGTCGAATTCGTTCTGACATCAAATGCCCGGCAAATGACTCCATTCAGCTGTGCTGAATTTACTCAAAGAGTCGACGCATAAGATTCGGGTTTGTTGATACTATTACCGCTTATTGACAGGGTGGTAATAGTGTTGTAGTATTCCGCTTCTGTCGACAGGTCATGTAAAGGGCCTGTCGTTTGTTTTCTAAGGGTCTATAAAATGGCGACGATCAATCAGCTCGTCCGCAAACCGCGGAAACCTAAAATTTACAAGAGCAATGTTCCGGCTCTTGAGGCGTGTCCGCAAAAACGCGGTGTGTGCACTCGTGTATACACAACGACGCCTAAAAAGCCGAACTCTGCTTTGCGTAAGGTTGCTCGTGTGCGCCTTACCAATGGATTCGAAGTGACCAGCTACATCGGTGGTGAAGGTCATAACCTGCAAGAGCACTCTGTGGTGCTGATTCGTGGCGGTCGTGTAAAAGACTTGCCTGGTGTTCGTTACCACGTAGTACGCGGTAGCTTGGATACCGCTGGTGTGAATGACCGTCGTCAAGGTCGTTCTAAGTATGGTGCCAAGCGGCCTAAGGGCTAATTGAAAGGTTGTTTTGACTAATGTCCCGTAGAAATTCCAATTTTACCCGCGACATCCTGCCCGATCCTAAGTTCGGCAATGAAATGATTTCTCGTTTCATTAACATGGTGATGAACGACGGTAAAAAATCAGTGGCTGAGCGTATCGTTTACGGTGCGATCGATATCATTGGTGATAAAGCTCAAGGTGAAGCGTTGGAAGTGCTGGAAAAAGCACTGGACAACGTGGCGCCCATGGTTGAGGTTAAGTCTCGCCGTGTGGGTGGTG
>JAKSCJ010000193.1 GCA_022360675.1 Lysobacterales bacterium | reverse complement strand
ATTTTTTAAGCATCACCGGTATGGTGATGTTGTTTAATGACGAGATTAAACGCTGGCAAGAACCCGATATTCCAGAATTCAGCAGCTATGCACCTGAGTGGGTGGGTATCGTCGCGCAAAACGGTATGGATAGCACTGAGGAGCCGGTGCATCACCTCAGTGTGGAGCTGCCCATTCCAGCCTTACCGCGTATGAAAGTTCATGTGGATGAAACCGACTGGTTCATCGATGCTGATGGCAAGCTGGAACGTCAATTCGTACCGGGTTGGATCGACTTCATCGAAAAAATCCATTTCCACCTCACCGTGCCGGGTTTATTGGGCACTACTTTAGTGGGCATTGTGGGGGTGCAATTATTTGCACTCTTGTTATCGGGCGTTTTAGCGCATCCGCGTATTTTTCGTGATGCTTTTTTATGGCGTCGAAATAAACAAGTTCTACTTTCACAAACCGATTTACATAACCGTATTGGTGTGTGGGGTCTACCATTTCATATCGCGCTGACTTTAACGGGAGCGGGCATCGGTTTAGCCTCATTAGTGGCTGTGGCTTTGGCGCCTGTGTTTTACGAGGGAGACTTTGGTAAAGTCTTCGAGCCCGCCTTCGGTGCCGAAGTCGAAGGCGATAAAACCCCCGGCCCGTTGCCCAATATCAGCCAGGCGTTAACAGCGTTTCAGAAACAAAAGCCCGACTTAATTCCCTGGTACATCATGTTGCATGATCCAGAAACAGTGGGGCAAGAAGCCGAGATCTTAGCGATACATCCGCGCCGTGCGATTTATGGCGATAACTATCATTTCGATCAACAAGGTCAATTGACGCATCAGCTGGGCACTTCCAATGGTCCGGCAGGGCAGCAGTTAATCGCTACCTTTTATTCGCTGCACTTTGGTGACTTTGGCGGCATCATCGTTAAAGGGCTGTATCTAATACTTGGTTTTACACTGTGCATGGTGGTGCATTCGGGCATTAAGATATGGCTCTTACGTCGTCGCCAACGTGGTGTGGCTTCACCCTTGTTGGAAAAACAATGGGCAACAGTGGTGTGGGGAACCCCCGCCATTTTGTTGTTTGCTGCCATACCTATGCAACTTTCTTGGTTGACTGTTGGCCAAGCAGTCTGGTTGTTTTGGCTGGGTTTTATTGCCTTAAATATAGTGGCACTGAAGGCCAGTGGTGTTAAGCAGTTAAAGCGCTGGTATTTGCATAGCTGTGTCGTACTCATTATGGGATTACTGGGTGTGCAATGGGCGCGCTACGGCGGATTTAATCGTTGGCACCCTTATGAGGTGATCAATGGATTGCTCGTTTTATTCGTGCTTGGGTATATCGCTAACTGGTGGCAGGCCAAAAAAGGCGTAGCTCAGTCAACAGAAATTTCTGCCCATACCCAAAGTACAGTCACCTGAATTAGAATGCTCGGTGAAAACTTGCCGAGCAACAGGTGCGCTGTGAAGATCATCGATAAACTGGCATGGATTTATGTGCGCGACCGCCGCCTGCTGGCGGTCCGCAGCTATGGAAAGCAGCGCTTTTATATTCCCGGTGGCAAACGTGACCCCGGCGAAACCGACCATCAAGCCCTCATTCGCGAAGTCAAAGAAGAACTCAATGTGGATTTAATCCAAAACAGCATTGAGCCCGCCTTAAAATTCACCACCCAAGCCGACGAGAAAACCGCCGGCACCCAACTCACCATGACCTGCTATTACGCCAACTACAGCGGCACTTTACGCATTGCCTCTGAAATTGAAGAAATGGCGTGGTTGAACACAAGCGATATCGCGCGTTGTTCATTGGCGGCGGGGCGGGTTGTGGAATATCTACACGCAAAGGAACGGTTGGATTGATCCAATAAATGCACTGACCCCAAAGCGATATTGAGGAGCATTGAAACCGATATTCGCTGGATGATGGAGTGCGCTGGGTTGTAGCAATACTATTGTATCTATGTGTGTCGGTGAATCTTGATTAAATACTTAAAAAGATGCGCACAAAAGCTTAGATTTTTCATTCCAGCAGATTAATATCAGCTTCGTTGCAAAGAGTGGCAGAGCAGAAACAATTACAGAGAGGCAAGCTTTGAACATTTTGTGGGGAAATAAAAAAGCAAAGCAATGGTTGAAGGGCTTATCTACCCTTAGCATTGCATACTTTATTGCGCTGGCGCCTAATCTTCGCGCAGAAACTAATGTGCCTTTAGATGCCCAAAGCCAATGGGATATGCATAAAGAAAAAGTCGAACAATGGCAACCGGCTTGGGGTGAAGTGGAAAATTGGGTTGAAGCTATTACCGTTAAAAAAGCAGTGAGTGCATCCGATGATGCATTACAAACATTGCTCTTTGATCGTCAAATAAGATTAGAAAGCGACGGCTCTTTAACTCAATATTATCACTTGCGTCAGCGGATCAATAATCGTGTAGGTTTGGAATCGGCTGGACGTTTGGCGGTGACTATTCAGCCTAGTTACGAAACATTAATATTTCATCACTATGATCGTGAGCGGAACGATGTCAAGTCGACATTAATCGATCGCGATAAAATTGAGCTGTTGCGCCAAGAAGATGAAATTGGTAATAGCATCTATCACGGAACGCTAACCGTAACGCAAATTTTTGATGATTTGCAGGTGGGTGATATTGTCGACTATAGCTATAGTGTAAAAGGAAGAAACCCAATTTTGGGTCAAGCCTATAGTGATTACTGGAGAATGGGCTGGGGTTCCGATATCGCGCAAGTACGTTTACGCATTATCATACCTGAGTCTTTAACGTTGAATGTTCATGCTAGCGAATCACTACCCGAAGCTCTTATAGAATCGAATAAAAAAGAAAGGTCGTACACTTGGCATCTTGAAGACTACAAAGCCAAAATTGTTCCAATTGATACTCCACCATGGAGCTTCGATTATCCATTAGTGGAAGTGAGTGAATATGAAAATTGGGCGGCTGTTGCACAGTGGAGCCATCAGGTTTTTGAAACTCCATTAAGCACTCAAGTTGACTGGGTTAAAGCTAATAAAATTATCAATAACAAACGGCTTTCAAAAAAGAGTAAAGCAGAGAAGTTACTCGATCTGGTTCAAGAAGAAGTTCGATACTTTGGTATAGAAACTGGCATTAATGCCTTAATTCCAAGTTTGCCAAATGAAACCATTCAACGCCAGTACGGTGATTGTAAAGATAAAAGCGTGCTTTTAACGCAATTATTAAGGCAGGCGGATATCAAAGCCGATACCGCATTAGTATCAAGTAGCATAACTAAAGGGGTGAAAGAGCGCATGCCGGGGCCACATGTGTTTAATCACGCTATTGTACGAGCCACTATTGACGATAGAATTTATTGGTTAGATCCAAGTTTATCTCATCAAGGTAACGAGCTGCCAAGTCAAGGTTTTCCTGACTATGGCTATGGACTTTTAGTTAGTGCGCATTCCAACGAGCTTGAGTTGATTGAGCCACCACATTCGCTGGATTATCGGATCATAGTCGAGCAAGTGTTCATGACTGACAAAGACCCTATGAGTATGCATATGACGCGGGAATATCGAGGTCAGTTTGCAGAAAGTACTCGGTATGGTGTTGATAGTATGAGCAAGAGCATCTGGAACCTTGAGGTGGATAGCTATTATCAAAAACTCTACTCGGGGCTTACACGAGTACGTGAACAACATGAAGATAGCCTTGATTCTAATGTATATAAAACACAGCATGAATACGAAATCACAGAAGATTTAATGTTGAATGGTCAATATTGGCAAATTGAGCTTTATGCTGATTTAGTGCGTGAGCAAGTGGATATACCGAATTACGTGGATAGAGAAGATGCCTTGTATATCGGCGCTCCTGCTTCCGTAGAGCAAACAATGATTATTCATCATCAATATGGCATTTTGGATTTAGATTACGAGTCTGTTGAAGTAAGTGGCTTCGCTTTTGATTATCGGAGTGATATTAATCTAACTAAAGATAAAATTACCGTCCAACACTTTCTAACGACCAAGATCGATGCGATTGAGCCAGAACGGCTTGCAGAATATGTCCAAGATTTGAGACGAGTTCATGCGTCATTAAATACAGTGGTGTTGTTGCAATCACCGGAAGAACAGCGGTTTGAGCAGAGGAATAACTCACTTAAAGATCGCTTACGTAAGCTACTGAAGAAATCCTCTTGATTATGGGTAGTGTAATGCATAAAGAAACTAATAAATTTACAGTAATTGCTTGCCTGTTGGCGGTGTTGGTAGTTAATGCCTTGTCATTTTCTTCAGCACTGGCGGGTAGCGATAAAGCGCTATCTGTAAATGAGGTCGATTCTGCAGTCAGTTACGAGCAATTACTAGAAAAGATCGGTGATGGTTCTGCGAGGCCTGACTACAATCAGCTTTGGCGTGCATACTACGAGAGTGACTCGTTCAAACATGTTGTTTTTAGCGCGGCAGATTACGAATTGCTTACTGAAGATATCATTGGGTCCGAAGAGCGTTGTCAAAACGATATGTTATCGTCAAAAAAAACTAGAAATGAGCAATTTCTATTTCTCTCATATCACCACGCTTTGTTGAAATGTGCCGCTTTGCTTGGTGATGAGAAAAAAGCTCAAATGCATGAGCATTTTATCGAGCAGCTGTCTGCTCACATGCTAAGCAAAGGTGATGGTAATAGTGAGCGCTCTGCGATTTGGGTTGGTAGCGTTTACGACGCACATTACTTTATGCGTTTGAATGGCTTTGATGTCGTCGATGAATCGCTTCGGTATGAGGAAGAGAGTAAGAACGTTTATTATTACCTTTATTATTTAGACGACAGACAAAATCGCAGTGAGTTGATCTTTAATCCACGCGAATATTTAGATAAAGTGGCCAATATACTTGCCTTAAAAGAAGCAGGGGATGATCCGGTATTAGCAAAGTTGTGGCTTAATGACGCGGTGCTTAGTGAAGCGCTTTCTTATTTGGTTGCACAAGGAAATGCAACGGCAATGAAAGCAATCGGAGATGCCATGATCTTAGAAGATCCATCTTTGATAAATGAAGTTTTAGTGATCTATGATGCAGCGGCTAACTTAGGGAGTTCTGAGGCTGCGTATAATTACGCAACCTTCACTCTGGATCAAAAGCTTGAAGAAAACTATGAGTACGCTGCTGAGCTGTTGATTGGTAGTGTGGAAGCAAAGAGCGAAACTGTTATTGCTTTGTTGGTTACGATGTATGAGCTAGAGCTTGGCCTTAAAAAAGATCAAGAAATCATAGACAGTTTGCTTGATATCACTAAACCTAAAAATAATGATGGAAACATTGACGCGCTAATAGGATCCCTAATTCTAAAGTTTGCATCTAAACTGGATCATGTTCATTTGGCCAATGGTTATTTGAAACGAGCAATCGAAAATGGCAATCAAGTGGCATCTTCGGTATACGCCAATATGCTTATGATTTCAAATCCTTCAAAAGAATCTTTTCTTCAAGCATTGCAATTTATAAGAGATATTGTTGAAGAAGGTGGCATTGAAGTTGCTTCCAAAACTCTTAATCGAATTACTCAACTCCCGGGTGTGATGGAACATAAATTCGGTGGCAGTATGGAGCTAATAACAACCTATACGCTGCTTGCAGAACATGGTGATTCACAATCAGCCTTGAAGCTGGCCGAGTCTTATAAAGAAGGACGAGGCGTTGAAGTAGACTTGGCGAAAGCTGCGCAATACTACAAACATGCAGCTGACGCTAGTAACCCAGAAGCCGCCTATAAAGTTGGGATGATGTTGCTCGAAGGACGTGATCTAGAGCAGGATACAGTACAAGCCGCACATTATTTGGAAATTGCAGCAAATCATAATCATGGTGCGGCTATGAATGTACTAGGTAGTATTTACGAGCAAGGCTTGTCGGGGGCTAAAAATCTGGCAGTTGCCCGTGATTGGTATTTCCGTGCAATGGAGCAAGATTACCTATTGGGTGAGGTGAATTACCTCATTATTGATTACCGTGAGTTGTCACCTTACATTGAACAAGCCGGCTTGGTAGAAACACTGTTAGATCAAGTTGAGCAAGGTTATCCCGAAGCCATGACTGCACTGGCTGTGTTGCATCGCCGTGGATTTTTAGTTGATAAAGATCCGGAGCGCCGTACTGAGCTTCTGGAAGCAGCTATGGATAAAGATTTTGCGCCAGCATTCTATTTAAGCTCGGTATCGCAGCTTAAATTTGCTTCTATGCTGCGCAGCAGTGGTGGGAAGCACCGTAAACGTATGGAAAAGGCTGCAGAGCAAAATATGCCTGAAGCTTTTGTAGCCTTGGGAAATCATTACTACACTTTGGGTCTGTCTGGTTCGAGTCGTGGTTGGCGTAAAGCGATAGCTCAATTCCGGTTAGCGACTAAAAGTAGTCGATCTGATCATTGGGTTTTGAGTGGTAAAATTTATGAAGATGGCCTGGGTGTAGATCAAGATTACGATCAAGCACTGCACTATTATCAACTAGCTGCGGACAAAGGCAATACAGTTGGTGTTAACAAGATTGCGGAATTAGGCTTACGCGACGCTAGCTCCGAAAGTACGGCTTTGGCGATTAATTATTTGCAACAAACCGCAGAACAGGGTAGTTATTCTGCCATGCGCCAGTTGAGTCGCATTTACGGTTCAGATCGATATCGACTTAAAGATTTCGAAAAGTATGTCCATTGGTTGCGTAAAGCCAGTGCTAATGGAGATCCGAGCGCCGGTCGCGAGTTGGGTATTTTGTTAATGACTGATCAACAGCGTCGTCCCAGTCCCAATATGGCTCATTTATATATCAGTGAATCCACGCCCGATAAACAGGGCGAGCACTACTTTTGGTTAGCCAGAACTTTAGCCTTAGGCAACTATGCAGAAGAATCTAAACAAGAGATCAGTGACTATTACCAACAAGCCATTGCTCAAGAGCACCTCAGCGCTATGAATAACTATGCAGTGCTGGTGCTGAACGGCGTACTTCAAGGTGATAAAGGTGATGCTTTTGACTTGCTTGATGATGCCAGTGATGAAGGCAATATCAGCGCCACTTACAATAAAGCTTGGTGCTATGAGCATGGTCTGGGTACAAAGCAGCGCCTGAGAAAAGCGATTCGTTACTATGAGAAAGCGGCTGAAAAAGGCTCCGTGCGTGCGATGAAGCGCTTAGAGTATCTATTTAGCGATACTGAGTCGAAGTATTACGATGAGGATGAGATTGCCGAATTGGCGTTATTGATCAGCGCTACGAAAGCTAACACTCAAGATGAAATTGTGCATAACTATTTAAACTAGTTGTTGCTACATCTTAAAGGTACTGCAGGTGACTACCCCATGTAATATAGATACATGGGGTAGTCGTTAATTTTAAGCACTCATTTACACGGCAAGTTTATAATTCATATTACCAATGAATCCCCCGCATTAACGAAGCAAAGGCAATTTGCTCTTGTGAGGCGGTTTGTTGGCGGCCTTTAACACCTTGAGCGGCGGCGGAATCGGGGAACATGCGGAAGGCCGAGTTCATTACGATTTCTGCTACTTTCGGTGCCAGCAAGTGCAGTACCTGTGCAAAGATGCCTAAGCGGGTGGCGATGCGTTGCGGGCGGAAGATGATGGCGTTTTTCACCATGTCGGCCGCTTCATCGGGTGAGATAGTGGGCACGTTTTCATACATCTTAGTGGGCGCAATCATCGGTGTGCGCACTAAAGGCATGTTAATGGTGGTAAAGGCCACGCCGGTATCGCTGTATTCAGAAGCAGCGCAACGCGAGAAGGCATCTAATGCGGCTTTGGAAGCCACATAAGCCGAGAAGCGTGGCGCATTACTGAGCACACCGATGGAAGAAATATTCACAATATGGCCCGAACGACGTTCTTCCATTTCCGGTAAGAAACCCAGGATTAACTTCAAGGCACCGAAGTAATTCAGCTCCATGGTGCGAGTGAAGTCGTGGAAGCGGTCGTACGACAACGACAATGAACGGCGAATAGAGCGACCGGCATTATTAACCAGCACATCAGGACAGCCGTGTTCTTCTTTCACCTGATTAACCAAACGATCGCAATCGTCCATATCGGCAAGATCAGCGGTGTAGTAGTGGGCATTGCCGCCGTCGGCGATAATTTCATCGCAGGTTTCTTTTAGTTCGTCTTCGCGACGTGCCACGATGATGACCTTGGCGCCAGCTTTGGCCAGCATTTGTGCGGTGGCTTTACCAAT
>JAKSCJ010000189.1 GCA_022360675.1 Lysobacterales bacterium | reverse complement strand
CTGGATTTGAGCACACCGAACTATGCGGTATTAGAGGAAGAATTTGCCGAGAGCCCCGCTTATGCGTGGCTCTGCGAGCATGCTAAACGCTTCGGATTTGTGGAATCCTTTCCCGCCGATAATATCCACGGCCTCGTTTGGGAACCCTGGCACTGGGCTTGGCATCCACAAACAGAACCACCACTTTGCGCTTGTTACGCCAATGGTGGCGTCAACTAGGCCAACCTAGTAACTGCCGACAAACTGGTAGCGATGACCGGGATGCCACATCGTCACCACCGATGCAATTTTATTCAGCGAGTGCGTGGTGCGGTGCAGAATTAAACAAGGATCGCCTGTTTCGAGATCCAGCAGTTCTGCCACCGCAGCAATGGCCTGTCCCGCTTCAATTCGATAAGTCGCACCTTGCAAAGGGGCCACCTCAGTCAGATACGCATTGGGTGTGGTTTTTGTGAAGTCTTGCTCCAGATAACCCGGAGCCAGCGCCGGGTTCACCCACCGATATTCCACCTGTATGGCTTCGCCGTCTTCATAGCTAACAATGGCGCTGTGGTAAAGCACCGTCCCTTGTTCGACTCCAAAAGCAATGGCCAACGCTTCGTCTGCACTCACCGCTTCTAAGGCCAACACGCGACAAGCATAGTCGTGGCCGCGCTCGCGGATTTCGTCGGCAATGGCCCGAATTTTAACCAAGGTCGATTGAAACTTCTGCTGCGTTACAAAGGTTCCAGACCCTTGTACGCGCGTCAGCACTTGTTCGTCGGTCAGCTCGCGCATGGCACGATTCACCGTCATGCGCGATACCTGAAACTGTTTTGCTAAGGCTTCTTCTGTGGGAATAGCGCCTCCTGCAGTCCACTCCCCTTTGTGCACTTTATCTAAGATGTAATTTTTGATTCGTTGATAAGCCGGCACTTTTACCAGAGCCGCATGTTCATCCACCGATAAGGACATGACGCATACCTCTTGATTCCTGTCCGCAGCATCTCACCGACATTGGTTTATGACAAGCAGGCTGTTATTTAAAGTGCCTCGCTTTGCCTGTGCAGTCCACGCACACCAACGCCGCCCCCGAATGACGTCGATCACAAATTTAACTGAAGGTTAAGTTAACTAAAATTCACAGCACAAGAATAGACTAATCTGTGTGTTAACACTAAATATTTTCTAAACATAAAGATTGACTTGCTTGTATATACAAATTACCGTGGTAACCCTACTGGCATATTTCATACAGGTGGCCCATGTCTGATTCCATGAACCCAGCACAGCTCGACCCCCGTTTTGACCCTTCGCGTGTGATTCGAGCACCGCGTGGCAGCGAGTTGAACTGTAAGAACTGGCTCAGTGAAGCCGCTTATCGCATGATCCAAAACAACCTGGATGCCGAAGTGGCCGAAGACCCAACCCGCTTAGTGGTTTATGGTGGTATCGGACGCGCCGCGCGCAACTGGGAATGCTTCGATCAAATCTTGGCAAGCTTGAAAAGCCTGGAAGCCGACGAATCACTGTTGGTGCAATCGGGCAAGCCTGTGGGTGTGTTCAAAACCCATCCCGATGCGCCCCGAGTGCTCATCGCCAACTCTAATTTGGTGCCAGAGTGGGCCAATTGGGAGCACTTCAACGAGTTAGATCGCAAAGGCCTGATGATGTACGGTCAAATGACCGCCGGCAGTTGGATCTACATCGGCAGCCAGGGCATTGTTCAAGGAACATATGAAACCTTTGCCGAAGCGGGCCGCCAGCACTTTAATGGCGATTGGAAAGGCCGTTGGTTAGTCACCGCAGGTTTAGGCGGTATGGGCGGCGCGCAACCTTTGGCCGCCAGTTTTGCTGGCGCGTGTTCATTAAATATTGAATGCCAACAAAGCCGCATCGACTTCCGCTTAAAAACCCGCTACCTCGACGAACAAGCTAGCGATTTAGACGACGCATTAGCGCGTATTCAACGCTACTGTGCCGCGGGCAAAGCCGTCTCCATTGGCTTGCTGGGCAACGCCGCTGCGATTCTACCGCAGCTGGCCGAACGCGCGAAAAACGGTGGTATCAAACCCGATTTAGTCACCGATCAAACCTCGGCCCATGATTTGATTCACGGCTACCTGCCTCTGGGCTGGAGCGTTGAACAATGGCAACAAGCCCAGCAAGATCACACGCAGCACTCAAGTCTAACTAAAGCCGCAGCCGAAGCTTGCGCTAAGCACGTACAAGCCATGTTGGACTTCCATGAGCTGGGTATTCCTGTGGTGGACTACGGCAATAACATTCGCCAGGTGGCTTTTGACGAAGGTGTGAAAAACGCTTTTGACTTCCCCGGTTTTGTGCCCGCCTATATTCGTCCGCTGTTTTGCGAAGGCAAAGGCCCGTTCCGCTGGGTCGCTTTATCGGGCGATCCCGAAGATATTCACCGCACCGATGCCAAGCTGAAAGAATTATTCCCCGAGCATCATAGTCTGCACCGCTGGTTAGACATGGCCTCTGAGCGCATTGCCTTCCAAGGCTTGCCGTCGCGTATTTGTTGGTTAGGTTTAGGTGAACGCCATAAGGCCGGCTTAGCCTTCAATGAAATGGTACGCAATGGCGAATTAAAAGCGCCTGTGGTGATTGGTCGCGATCACCTGGATACCGGTTCGGTAGCTAGCCCCAACCGCGAAACCGAAGGCATGAAAGACGGCTCCGATGCGGTTTCCGACTGGGCCCTGCTTAATGCCTTGCTCAACACCGCCGGTGGTGCCACTTGGGTTTCTTTCCACCACGGTGGTGGCGTTGGTATGGGTTATTCCCAGCATTCAGGCGTGGTGATTGTGGCCGACGGCAGCGACGCCGCCGAACAACGCCTGGGCCGTGTGCTATTTAATGATCCAGCCAGCGGTGTCATGCGCCACGCCGATGCAGGTTACGAGTTAGCAGCCGATTGCGCGCGCGCTAACGAGTTAAACCTGCCCATGATGAAATAAGCGTTATTGATCATTCGCTAACCCAAAACGGTTGGCATCAAGCCTACCGTTTCGGTATTGATCAACGCTATTAACCTCACCCAAGTAAGGTCGACGCATTATGAGCAGCCAGGAGCCAGCCACAGATTCAGTAAGCACGCAATCCGCCCCCATGCATTTATGGCAAGGTCGTGTGGATGCCCACGAAGGTGATCAAGGCTTACGCTGGCACCAATTGATGCAAGCTTGGGATGATGAAGCCACTCAAGAGCAGGGTTTATGTTTGCTGGGCTTCGCCAGTGATGAAGGCGTACGGCGTAATCAAGGTCGCATCGGTGCTGCCGCAGGCCCCGATGCCATTCGCCATGCATTAGCCAATTTACCAGTGCACCAGTGTCGCAAGTTATACGACGCAGGCAGTATTAGCTGCCCCACCGGTGCCGAATTTCCCAATAGCCTGGAAACCGCCCAACAAAGCTACGCCGATCGCTTAAGCCAAGTTTTAGATTCTGGGCACTTCCCGCTGGTACTCGGTGGTGGGCACGAAATTGCCTATGGTTCGTTCACAGGCTTAGCGCAACATCTCGCGCAGCAACAGTACGGTCAAGCGCCGCGTATCGGTATTATTAATTTCGACGCCCATTTCGACTTACGCCGCGATGCCCAGCCCAGCTCGGGCACACCGTTCCTGCAAATTGCGGAACAATGCCAGCAGCGCCAATGGCCCTTCCACTATTTCTGTTTGGGCGTCAGTGAATACGCCAAT
>JAKSCJ010000152.1 GCA_022360675.1 Lysobacterales bacterium | reverse complement strand
GGCAGCACGATGTAGTCGGCGAGTTGATGTGAGCGCTGCAAGGCTTGATCGGTAATGGCGGCACCCAGATTTAACTCGGTGAAGCTCATTTGCCGTAAGACCTCACGGGTTTGCGGATCGTACATTTTCATGCGCAGCAACAAACCCGTATCTTGCTCTAACCAAAGCTCGTAATCGTAGCGGGAATGATCTTTTGAATGGATACCGATAATTTGGCTGCTCACACCTGCCACCCGGCCGGTGCTCAGTAGCTCAATATCGTAGGCAGATTCCAGCAAGCGCCACTGCTGTAGTTCCAACTGCGGCAAAAAGCCTTGAGCCAGTTGGCTTTCCACCACTAAAGATTCGTCTTTAGGCAGCAGGCAACGGGTTTCCTCACCATTTTTGATGATTTCTCGTTGTACACCATCGAGTGTGTACAAGCGCTCTTGGAGCTGCTGGCCTTGCTGGCGGCGGATGATTTTCAAGGTGCTGAGTTGATCACCTCGCAAGTAAACCAATGTGCCGGTGTAACTCAATTGCTGCGCGGCTTGGCTCATCTTTTGCAACCAAGAATAAGCCTCGCCTGCCGTAGCGGAGCCCGATAGGAATACTCCGCACAACAATAATAGATAAGAGAAGTAACGCCCCATAGGCTACAAACTCAGTACTTTACTCTTGCTTTGCTGAGGCATCTTCTGTCTCAGCGGTACCATTTTGCGCCGTGGTCAAAGCGTCTTGCGTTTGCGCCTGGGTGGCTTCGACCGACAAAGGCACCAAGGGCTGGGCTTGGTTGTCGGTTTGCCAATAGTGACGCAACAAATACGCTTCTAAGCGAGCACGGGCTAATGGGTCCTGGTTAGCTTGACGTGCCGGGCCGTTTTCCAAGCTCACCGGAACCACCGTTAGCGGTACCGAAGGACTGGAAGTTACCGGGCCCAAATTAGTGCTAGGCGCTGCTGTCTCCACAGCGGCTAATGCACCCGCCGGGGCCACCACATCGGCTGGCTGGCCAGCACGATATTGGTTCACACCAACAATAGCAGTCATCGCAACCGTTGCGGCAATAGCCGCACTGGCAATGGGCTTCATGAAACGTTGATGCCATGGGCTCGCCACCATTTCGGGGGCAGCATCTTCATCTAATGCGGCCATTACACGGCTGCTTAGATCCATCGATAAATCTTGGCCTGCGGCTTCATCGCGTAAGCAGCTGCGTACGGTATGCCAACTGCTCCAGTTATCTTGTAATTGCTCGTCCTGAGTGAGGCGTCGGGTAAAGAATTCCGCTGCCTTTGCATCCATTTCACCGTCCATAAAACTGGACAGCAACTCACCACTGGATACTGAGGAATTTGAATCTGAGTTGCTCATGGGGGTCAATCCGTCAACAGGGGTCGTAATTTACGGTCAATAGCTTCGCGTGCCCGAAAAATACGGGAGCGCACGGTTCCGATGGGACAATCCATCGCCTGAGCAATGTCCTCGTAGCTCAAGCCTTCCACCTCGCGTAGTGTGATTGCAGTACGCAGGTCGTCGGGTAAGGCACTAATGGCTTCTTGAATGGTTTGTTCAATTTCCTGCCTTAGTAGCTCGCGCTCGGGTGAACTGGTATCACGTAAACGGTGATCACCAGCATATTGCTCAGCTTCCTGGGCATCCAAATCGCTGGCCGGGGGACGGCGCGATTGGGCCACTAAATAGTTTTTCGCCGTGTTAATGGCGATGCGATACATCCAGGTGAAAAAAGCGCTGTCGCCACGAAAGTTGCCAATCGCACGGTAAGCTTTAACGAAAGCCTCTTGGGCTACGTCTTGGGCTTCGGCGTGATCGGACACGAAGCGCGACACCAGACTTACCACTTTATGCTGGTATTTCTGCACCAGCATGCCGAAAGCCTTTTTATCACCTTTTTGTACGCGTTCAACGAGAACTTGATCAGTTAATTGCTCGCCCATTGGGCTGCCTTAGTCATCAATGGTCTGCAAGCCGGTGGACAAGATCTCGAAAACTCTGTATGAGTCGTTCTTCTAGACCACCGACAAGGGGGTTAGTTCGCTTTTGATTTGGAATTTTTATTGGCCAGCCTACCGGCTTGCTCAATGACTTGCCTATGACCCGTTCTGGGCTCAGATGTTCACTTTGTTTACCAAAAAAACACAAAGTGCGTATCACCAATTCACTGCGAAGGGAAAAATTGCATTTAAAACCGCCAGTAGAATCATAGACTTATTTGGTGTCTATTCAGACGATTTCTCACGGTTACCAGCTAGCTTGAGCGAGCATAACACAACCGAGCCTAAGGTCTGCGCCTCGCGCTTAGTTTGTGGGGATATTTTTCAAACCCACAGGCAAGCGGTCTCAATCTCACTCCACGGCCACATCGCTGGCATACGCTGAGCCCCACACCGACCCTATGTAACAGCACATTGGCTTTCTTAACAATATTAATGCGCCGCCTTTGGCTTGCGTTTTATAATAGGGGTTTGCCAAATCAACACGGAATCACTTATGGACTTCCTCAAACGCCTCGGCATCGAAGAGATCAACCCCGGCACCTGGAACGGTGAATGGTCTGCCACTCAAGACGCAGGCATCATCGACTCCATTAATCCCACCACCGGCGAAACCATCGCCAAAGTTTACGGTGCCTCCGAAGCCGACTACGAAGCCACTATTGCCAAAGCGCAAGAAGCCTTTAAAGCGTGGCGCATGCTGCCCGCTCCGGCACGCGGCGAAGCCATTCGCTTGGTCACCGAAGCGCTGCGTCAACATAAAGACGACCTGGGCAGCTTGGTGAGCCTGGAAATGGGCAAAATTAAGCCCGAAGGCGATGGCGAAGTTCAAGAAATGATCGACATCGGCGATTTCGCCGTCGGTCAATCACGCATGTTGTACGGCCTGACCATGCACTCCGAACGCCCCCAGCATCGTATGTACGAGCAATGGCATCCGCTGGGTATTGTTGGTGTGATCAGCGCCTTTAACTTCCCCGTGGCGGTTTGGGCCTGGAATGCTTTCTTAGCCGCCATTTGCGGCAACATCACCATTTGGAAACCTTCTCCTAAAGGTGCCCTGTGTTGTTACGCAGTACAGCGCATTTGCAACGACGCTTTAGAAGCCCACGGTTATCCGCCCATTTTCTTAAGCTTTAGCGAGCCGGGCAACACCTTAGCCGAGCGTTTTGTTGACGATCGCCGCGTAGCGCTGATGTCCTTCACCGGTTCTTGTGCCATCGGCAAACAAGTGGCCGCTCGCGTAGCTGCACGCATGGGCAAGAGCTTGCTGGAACTGGGTGGCAACAACGCCATGATTATCGACGAAAGCGCCGACTTACGTTTGGCCATTCCGTCGGTTGTATTTGGTGCCGTAGGTACCGCCGGTCAGCGCTGCACCAGCACCCGTCGTGTCTTTATCCACGAAGCCATTTACGACGACGTCGTGAGCAAGTTGGTGGCCGCTTACGGTCAAGTGCGCATCGGCGACCCACTGGACAGCGATACCCTGATGGGTCCGTTAACCGACGAAAATTCCGTCAAGCGTTACGAATCGGCTGTGGCGCGCGCTAAAGAAAGCGGCGGCAACATCTTGTGTGGCGGTCAGCGTATCGATCGTGCGGGTTTCTTTGTTGAACCTGCCATCATCGAAGCGCAAAATGATTGGGAAATTGTGCAAGAAGAAACCTTCGCGCCCATTTTATACGTGATGAAGTTCTCCGATCTGGACGAGGCCATCGCCATGCAAAACGGCGTGGATCAAGGCCTGTCTTCTTCCATCTTCACCAACGATATGCGCAACAGCGAGCGTTTCTTATCGGCTATCGGTAGCGATTGCGGTATCGCCAACGTCAACATCGGTACTTCCGGTGCTGAAATCGGCGGCGCATTCGGTGGTGAGAAAGACACCGGTGGCGGTCGTGAGTCCGGTTCGGATGCCTGGAGAAACTACATGCGCCGTCAAACCAACACGATCAACTGGAGCACGGAGCTGCCGTTGGCCCAAGGCATTAAGTTCGACCTTTGATCCCCTTTGCCTTCATCCGTCCGGCGCTACATAAGCTAGCGCCGGAAACCGCTCACGACGTTGCCCTCAAAGGGCTGTCGTGGGCCGGTCCTTTGGCCCGCTTAGCGGCCTCGACAAACCTCCAGCACAAAACTCAGCTATTCGGTCACGAATTGCTGAACCCGGTGGGTTTGGCCGCCGGACTGGATAAAAACGGCGACTACATCAATGGCTTGGGCCGCTTAGGCTTTGGCTTTATTGAAGTGGGCACCATCACCCCGCGCCCCCAGGCAGGCAATCCAAAACCGCGTTTGTTTCGACTGCCCGAATCCCAAGCCATCATCAACCGTATGGGGTTCAACAATAAGGGTGTCGATCATTTGGTGAAGCGTTTACGCTGCCACCATTTTTCAGGCGTACTGGGCGTAAATATCGGCAAGAACAAAGATACACCTAATGAACAAGCGGCCGACGACTACATCGCCTGCTTGGAAAAGGTATACGCCTATGCCGACTACATCACGGTGAATTTATCTTCACCCAACACCGCCGGTTTACGCGATCTTCAGGCCCCCGCCGCCTTGGCCGATCTGCTGGGCCGCATCGTTGAAGCCCGTAACCGTGCCGCCGAACAGCATGGCGAGCATGTCCCCTTGGTGGTCAAAGTAGCGCCCGACCTGAATCACGATGATATCCCCGCCATGGCCGATGTCATCGCCAACTGCGGAATCGAAGGCGTGATTGCCACCAACACCACCATTCAACGCCCGCAGGTACAAAACCAGCAACATGGCAACGAAACCGGTGGTCTAAGCGGCGCGCCTTTAAAGCCTTTTGCCGACGATACTTTGGCCCGTTTTCATGCAGCCTTGCCTGCCGAGATCGTACGTATTGGCTGCGGTGGCATCAGCAACGGCCAAGACGCGGTAGATAAATTCCAGCGTGGCGCTCAAGCCGTACAAATCTACACCGGCTTTATTTACCAGGGTCCACAACTCATTAGCGACGCGGTGCAAGCGCTTAAGGCTGCCCAAGTTTCATGAACACAGCGCCTCATGCACTCAAGACCCTTAACACCTTTGGTGTTGAGGCCTGGGCCCAGTCCTTACATACGCTGCACAAGCCCGAGGCAATTGCCCCGCTGCTCGATCAACACGGCGCACCCGATCTACTCCTCGGCGGCGGCAGCAATGTGTTATTGGTTCAGCAATCTTTTCAGCAGGTTTGGCTGAACCGCCTGATGGGCCGCACAGTATTAGCTCGTGATACGCGAACTGTGCGCATTCGGCTGCAAGCGGGCGAGCCCTGGGACGCCGCCGTGGCTTGGTGCTTGGCCCAGGGTGCTTTCGGCCTCGAGAATTTGTCGTTGATTCCCGGTTGCTGTGGGGCGGCACCGATTCAAAACATTGGCGCTTACGGTGTAGAAATCGCCCAGTTCATCCATCGCGTGGAGGCTATGGACCTGAACAGTGGCGCGGTTCACCATTTAGCCGCCAATGAGTGCGATTTTGCCTATCGCCACAGCATCTTCCGCAGCCCAGAAGGCAAGCGATGGCTTATCTTAGCGATCGAGTTAAATCTATCTGCCACCTTTCAGCCCACGCTGGACTATCCAGGCTTGCGACAACTGGACGATCAGAACGCGGCAGCAGAGCTCACAGCACAGCAGATTCGCCAAGCCGTCATTGCGTTACGGCGTAGTAAGCTGCCCGATCCAAGTCTGTTGGGTAATGCCGGTAGCTTTTTTAAAAACCCCATCGTTGCCAGCACACAGCTTGAGCAGTTATTAAGCGCTTATCCACAGCTGCCCCATTGGCCCCACGAACAAGGTGCCAAACTCAGCGCGGCCTGGCTGATTCAGCACTGTGGTCTAAAGGGTTATCGCCAAGGCGATGCGGCGGTGCATGCGAATCACGCCTTAATTCTCGTGAATCACGGCATGGCCAGCGGCGCTGAACTCTGGCAATTAGCGCAAAACATACAATCAACCGTTCATCAAAAAACAGGCGTACGGCTTGAGCCCGAGCCACAAATTCTGCACTAAAGATCCACTGCGCTACAGCGCTAACCCTGATAGGCCAAACGCCCAATAATCCAGGCCCGTAGCACTCAGATCTATGCTGCCAGAGCTTTAAAAAAAAGCGCCGGAAAACATAAAAAAAGCCCACGACTGTGGGCTTTTTTAGGCGGCACTGGATCGAGCCGAGATCAGCTCAAGCAGCAACCGGAGCCAAGATCAATTGGCCTCAGGCTTAGATCACGTCTTCAAAGCCATCGGCAAAAATTTCTTCTTGCACGAAACACAAAGCATCGTTGCTTGTGCCTTGACTGGGCGCACCATTCATTAAGTCGCTGCTGAATGTTAATAACCCGCCGCCACTATTTGTGCCACAGAAAGAAACCGATTCACCCGGCTGCGCAGTAGGCACGAAGTCCACAGGTACATCGCCCAGCCAAACGCCGCGGCTATTAGCTTCGTTAGAGCGCCCAACGCGAGCATCAGTGCCCCATTGGACGAAATCTAATAATTGGTTCGGGTCGCCGAAGCTATTGGTTTGATACAGCGATAAATCCGCCGCCGAGTTATTTAAATCGCGCCCCGGTGAAACCACCACAATCTCACCCGGATCCAGATTGAAATCATCACCCATAATGATGGTTTGTGCGCCCAGGCGGCTATAACCAAAACGGGTACAAAACCAGAAATTGCTGATGTCGATAGAACCGTTACCGGTGTTAATCAACTCAACCCAATCCTGGCCGGCACCACCACCGTAAAAAACCTCGTTAATCGCGACATCAGTATTTACTTGCGCTGCCACCGGCGTGCTCGCAGCGGCAAGTAATAGCAAGGCATAAGATAATTTGCGCATGACATGTCCCTTAAGTAAGCGTTAATAATAATGAGTACTTTATTCATGCCCGGTTGGCAGCAGTTCGATATTTAGGCGGCACTGCGCCAGATTTTAGTTTCCGGAAAATATCGATACCGAGCATCAGGTCGTTACCAAGGAAATCAACACGCAAAAAAGCGCGGCCACAGCACAGTCATTGCTGTTGCAACATAGAAGTTTCGTTAGTGCATGAGGTGATCGCGCCATGTTGTTGATCGTGGAAGCGGCTCAAAATTGAGCTAATTTCTCACAAACACAGCCCCCTGCCGTGACACATGCTTTCCTTGGTGACGCCAAATCGTACGAGCTATAAATAGCAACTGCACTCAGCGTCAACCTTGACCTCAATCAAGACCCCTATTTTCAACAGAAACATTCAGGAAAAATAGAATAATTGCCGCTTAGTTATTTGAGAAAAAGCCAATAAGCATGCGGCCTTCAGCGTTTATATAGCCACGCTATCTCGCAATATGATGCGATTGCGTAAAACCACAATAAACCCATGATCGAGGGATGCGTAAAAGGGTCAAAAAGTAATGAGAAATCGTGTAGAGATTTTGTGGGGAGCTTTAGCGGGCTTGGCGTAGAATGTTCATGAAGTGGCTCCACACCAAAGCGATACCACCAGCAAAAGTGAGTAGCTTCTCACCCCATTCGCCCCAAGGGCCATCATGACCTAACCATACCGCAGAAACCACCAGAACCAAACCAATCATGCCGGGCAATAAATAGCTGATGCGGCGATGACGACGCCAACTCATGGCAAAGGCAAAACCTGCGGTGGGCAAGATGAGAATCAGCAGCCACTGATGAAAGGCATCATCATTTAAAAAGCTACCGAAGATCGACGGAAAAAACGCCACCAATAAAGGCAAGCTGGTGCAGTGAAGCATGCACGCCAGCGACACCCCAATACCGGCTTTATCCCACATGGTGGCGCGCGCGGCTTCACTAACCGATGGGTCAGTGGCTTGGCTGCATTTGGTTGTGGGTAAAGAATTGCTCATGAAAGCGGAACGAATAAGGTATCGATAGGTATTCGTAACATTATAACATCACCCTGAGCAAAGAACATAGCGCATGCCTCATTGCGGCCATGCTTTTTGCCAATGGCGCCGAGACCTTGGGCATTCCGGCAAGAAGTGTCCATCAGCGCCAGAACGGAAAAAGCCCCCACCAAGCAAGAAACTGCGCTTTGGCAGGGGCTTTTATGGGCATTGAATAGGCTAAGTGCTATTTCTTAACCATACCCAAGTGATCCATCATGAAAGCATATTCCATGGAACGGTCTTTGAGGCGATCAAAACGCCCAGCGCCACCACGGTGGCCCGCGGTCATATCGGTGTATAACAACAAGGCATTGTTGTCTTGTTTGGTGGCACGCAAGCTTGCGACCCACTTAGCCGGCTCCCAATACTGTACCGCCGGATCCCACAAACCGGTGGTCACCAAAATATTCGGGTACGGTCCTTGATGCAGATTATCGTAGGGCGAGTACGACAGCATGTAATCGTAAAACGCTTTCTGATTGGGATTGCCCCATTCGTCGTATTCGTAGGTGGTCAGCGGGATGCTTTCGTCCAGCATGGTGGTCACCACATCCACAAACGGAACACCTGCCAACAGCACTTTAAAGGTTTCGGGTGCCATATTGGCCACAGCACCGATCAACAGGCCACCTGCGCTACGGCCAGAACCCGCCACTTTCTCAGGATGCGCCCAACCTTGCTTCACCAAGCCTTGCGCCACATCGATAAAGTCGGTGAAGGTGTTTTTCTTGTTTAGCAGCTTGCCATTATCGTACCACTGACGACCTTTCTCTTGGCCACCGCGAATATGCGCCACACCGGTAACAAAGCCACGATCGACCAAACTCAAAACTTGGGAGTTAAAACCGGGCAAGTAGGAGAAACCGTAAGAGCCGTAACCTTGCAGATACAAAGGTGCTTGACCATCGGTTTTTTGACCACGGCGGTGCAGCAAGGTCACTGGTACCAATGTGCCGTCGCGCGCGGTGATTTCCAAACGCGTGGTTTCATATTTGCTGGCATCGAAATCGCTACCGGCAAATTCTTGCTTGCGCTGAACCTTCTCACCCGTTTTTAAGTTGAGATCGAAAGTGGTCGCTGGCGTGGTGGGCGAGCTGTACACGTAGCGCAGGGTGTCGGTGTTGGTTTGCTCGTTGGCCCCCAAGTAGGCCAAATAAGCCGGTTCATCCGCTGAAATATGGAAGCTATCGCCCCCTTTCAGCGGTAATACGCGCAAGCGCTGGTTGGCATTGCTGATTTCTTCAACAATCACGTAATCACGCAACACTTGTAGATCTTGCAGCAGCGTATTGGGGCGCTGAGCCAGTAATTCCTGCCATTGACTGCGATCAGCGGCTTGCGCCAAAGGTACGGTGATCAAACGGAAATCCACCGCGCCTTCGTTGGTCAGCACATAGGCCTGATCACCTAACAGTTCCACCTGGTACTCGTGATCACGCTGGCGAGGTATCACCACCTGACGATCGCTGTGGGGTTGATTGGTGGAAATCACGCTGTATTCGGTCATGGTGGTGCTGGACTGAGCAATCACAATCCATTGGCCATCGGCCGAGCGCCCTAAGCTATTGAAGAAAGTGGAATCATCTTCTTGGTAGACCAACACATCGTTGCTAGGGTCGGTGCCTAGCTCGTGTCGCCAAACCTGCCACGGAATGAGGGTTTCATCCTGTAACTTCATGTAGAAAATGGTTTTACCGTCGTTAGCAAAGGCCAAGCTACTGGCTACGCCCTCAATGACTTCATCGGCACCGCCATCACCCGCTAAAGAGCGAAAACGCAGCTGATAAATACCACGACTTAAGGTGTCTTCAGCCCAGGCCAGCCATTGGCCATCGGGGCTCACGTCGTAGTTGCCTACTTCGTAAAAATCGAGCTTTGCCCCCAGTGCGTTTTCATCCAATAGCACTTGGGCTTCGCCTTCAGGCCATTCACCTGCTTGCCCCGGC
Organism: Lysobacterales bacterium; assembly: GCA_022360675.1. Lineage (GTDB taxonomy): Bacteria > Pseudomonadota > Gammaproteobacteria > Xanthomonadales > Wenzhouxiangellaceae > JAKSCJ01. The sequence goes on along the minus strand of JAKSCJ010000152.1, from coordinate 7,307 downwards.
CACCACACATGAATGGGCATTTCTTTGCCCGCCTCATAACGACGCGCAAACCAACCTACATCGGTGCGGTACGGAACAGAAGAATCATTCGGTGCCAAACGGGCGCTCATTTCTTCGAACAGCTGGCCTTTTAAGCCCTCTAAATGCGCCAGTTCTGTGTTGGTGTAATCGTTCTCGGCATTGAGATAAGCCAATACTTCGGTGTTTTCGCGTTGGTCATCGCGTAGCCAATAGTAAGGATCATTACGCACATCACCGTGGGTTTCTAAAGCGTGGTCACGGCGAGCAGCCGTGGGCCCGGCAGCCACCGCTGAGGCCTCTGCTTCATTCGACATGGTCATAGACTCTGACTTGGGCTGCTCGTTGTTCGGAGCAGCATCTTGCTGGGAAGATTGACAGCCGTAGAGAACACTACAGCATGCAAGGCTAAGGAATAGGATTCTGCCCAGCTGGCGCTGGGCAGTAGATTGCGTTTTTTTTAATGTCAACATTGCTGCCTCAAGGGGTTGCGTGTACTCGCAGCCCGGTCAGCAGGAGTACATCGGTTTAACAGCTGCACTCCTGCCACACATCACGCAGATGCGCCAGCAGCTTTGCAAATTGATCATCATTCATCGCGTTCACAGCATCTAGCCGTGGCGGGCCTGGCCAGCCTGGGTCTTCAAAACGAACACCAGCAAACGACTGTGCCTCGTCAAAACGCGGTAGCACATGATAGTGAACATGGGGATCCACCATCATGAGCATAAGATAGTTCATCTTTTTATACTGAAAAGCACGTGCCAAACAAGCCTCAAGGTTATGAATTACGCCGTGCATTTCACTAAATGCGGCAGGCGGTAATTCACCGTAAGACAAGGCATCGGATTTGGCACCAAGAATCAACGCGCCCAAAGTGACCTGCTGGGGGCGCAATAACACCACCCAGTGTTCACTCTCGTAGATGAGCCCTGTGGTATAGCCAAATTTTTCCAGCGTTGCATTGCTCATTTAAGCTGAGATTCCTGCAGCTTTGACTTTGCTGTCGGCCCAATTGGCCGTCATACGTTTGGCTTTTTCGTAATCGAGAGGGAAATCAACCTCGCCCCACTCCATACCTTCGATAGAGTGCACATGCACATCGTTGCTGCGCGCGATTTCGTCGATCACCGACAGATACCAACGGCTTAATGCTGCGGGATCGCGCAATGCGGCTTCCACCGTTTCGCGGAACAAGGCACTGCCTTCGGAGCGGAAGAACAACATACCGATGGACTCGCCATCGACTTGATCCATGGGCAGATCTTTACCGATACGCAGCAAGCGATCGCCATCCAGCTTCACTTTCATGTCGTCGGAGTCGTAGGCTTGCTTACGATCAATAGTGACCGTAATGGGATGATCTTTGGCCGTTAAAAGATTTTGCAGCAGGCTTTGCTCAAACAGCGTATCGCCGTTAATCAGCAGCAGTTCGTCGCTAAAGTAGTGGCGAGCCATCCAGCAGCTGGCCAGATTATCGGCCACTTCATAGAAAGGATTAAAAATGGTGTTGATCACACCTTTGCCGTAGCGCTCTTCCAAGCGGCTCTCAACCTTATGTGCGTTATAGCCCACCACAACGCCGATTTCATTGACACCGTTGGCCAGTAGATGGTCGATTTGCCACTCTAATGCTGTACGGCCATTTAACGGTAACAGGCATTTGGGGGTATCTGCGGTCAAAGGCAACAAACGACGGCCCTGACCTGCACTTAAAATTAAGGCCTTCATGGACTACATATACTCCTGCTAAAGCACCACATGGTGCACATCAACAGGCACCATAGAAATGATATTGAATTTGAAGTGATTGGAAACTGGCTCGCGGAGAGATCGGCTTGTTTTTTTAAGCCTTTATTTAGCGCGCCCAGCTTGGCGGCGCGTGATTATGCCGCATGCACAGGAGTTACCACATCGGCCTGAAGTTGGTCTCTCTGAAATAGGTTTCAGACAGCGCGCCTTCATTTTGGCCGCAGACATTGGTGGTAACCTAACTTAATGACAGAAGGAATTGTCCGCGATCTTTCAGCAAATCGCAACTTTCTGCGAGGTCTTGTTATGAACCTCTATCGTTCTGTTATGAGGGCAAGGCTTCCTGGTTTCCATACTTTGGTGCCAGTTTTCACAAAACCGGCAGCATTACCCCGCTCAGGCCAAGCCTGAAAACACTTTCCTGAAGACACTCGGTTCCTTTAAGCGTCAATATCGAAGAGGGTAATGGGCAGCCTTATTCAAGACCGCTCGATATTCCAGCTGATTTCATCGATTTCACGAAAACATTCAGCCTCGGCATCGTAGCCACGACGTTGAATACGAATACTCCATTCTTCTGGCCGCGCCTTAAGCTCAAAAAAGTAGTAACCAGCGGTACCTGCCGCACCAAATTGATGATGCTCGGCAGTGGTTGAAGGTGGCCCCAATACCAAGGCCGAGCCCTGTTCACTGGCCAGCGTGGCACGACACCAATGATGAGTATGGCCATGCAACACCAATTCAGCGCCATGTTCTGCAATCACCGCCTTAAAGGCTTCGGCATCCAGCAAACGTTTACGCATCCTTACCGCACCATGCTGGGGTGGGTGATGAATTAACACCACACGCAGCATATTTTCAGCCTTCAGTGTGGCCAAAGCTTAAGCTAAACGCTCTAGTTGGGCCTCACCCACGCTCCCGGTCGCCATCAGCGGTGCGGTACAAACCGCGCTGGAAACCCCCACAAAGGCCACCGGCCCACGCCGCCGCATATAGGGGTAATAGTCTTGCCCAACTTTCCCCATGCTGACGCTGCGGTCGCTGGACATCCAGTTCTGCCACTCCATCTGCGTCGTTTCCCAGGGCGCATTGGCGTAGGTTTCATGATTACCGGGTACCACCGAGACCTCAGCGTTTTTCCCCAAGCTTTGCAACCAACGCCGGGCTTGGCGGTATTCGTCGGGTAAGCCGATATGCGTTAAATCGCCTGTAATTAACCAGTGATCGGGGTGCTGCGTACGGGCATCATTAACTGCCAGGTCGAGTATCGCTTTTTTATGGTGAAAACGCCGCCTTTTACGCCACGACAAAAAACCCAATAAACGTTTACCCATCAAGTGTTTGAAGGTAGGTTTGGGGACCGTAAAGTGGGGATCAGAAAACTGCACCCAGGAAAAGGCCTGAATTGCGTCTTGCTCATTCATCTTTTGTGCGTTTTCAGTGGTTATTTTCATGAAATTTTTTCAAACCTAAGGCGCGCATGCGATAAACTGTACGGTTTTACCGAAGCGGAAGAGAAAACCGCAGCGCAAGTTCTACGCCATGCCCACTTATATTTATTTGCATCAATGTTCAACGGTTCGCTTGTGGGGCCTTAGCTACCGCCAGCGTATCGAGCGCCAATTTAAGAATGACGATCGAGTCGTCCTGGCCGCAAGTGCCGAGCAAATACCCGCCGAAGCGAAAGTCATTGTCCTAGACGGGCAATGGCTGCTTGATGGCCGCATCTTACAAACATTGATCGATAGCGAGGCAGGCAACTACCACGCCCAAGCCGCGGGTAAAACCGTAGCCGTTATCACCCCCAGTGAAAACATCAAAGCGGCCTGCGACTTTCTCGAAACGGCCACCGTTACCGATACCATTGCCGCCCTGCCGCGTCTTGAGCTGGAACAACAGGTATCGAGTGTGGAGTCGCGTTTACGCAAGCTCGATCCACCGCTCATCATGGTACTTAGCGACGACAATCGCGTAGCACTGGAGCACGCACTGTACGGCTCTGCCTATAAAAGCGTGACCGATCTTGTCACCAAGTTTGCCTGGCCTAAGCCTGCTCGCATGGTGACCCGCTGGTGTGCCGTAGCTGGATTACGGCCGAACCATATTACCGGCTTAGGCATTATCTTAATGTTACTGGCCGGGATATTGTTTTATCAGGGGCATTACGGTTGGGGCCTTTTGGCCGGTTGGATCATGACCTTTTTAGATACCGTAGACGGCAAACTGGCCCGCGTTACCATTACCTCAAGTAAGCTGGGAAATGCGCTAGATCACGGTATGGACTTAATCCACCCACCGTTTTGGTACATGGTGTGGGGCATGGGTTTGGTGAATCATCAAGCCGGTTGGCCCTTCGATTTACACCTGCATTGGGTCTATACGCTTATCTTTATTGCTTATACCTTTGGCCGTTTTGCAGAAGGCTGCTTTGAATGGATCATCGGTAAGTTCTCATTATTTACTTGGCGTCCGTTTGATTCATTTAATCGCTTAGTTACAGCGCGCCGGAATCCCTGCATGATTTTGCTCACCGCCGGTTGGGCTGTGGGTCGCCCCGACTGGGGTTTATACGGTGTCTTGGCGTGGACTGTCTTTTCCACCCTGTTGTTGTGGTGGCGAAACCTGCAAGCTTTCTTCGCTCGCCGTCACGGGCCTTTGCAGTCGTGGATGGAACTAGCCAACCAAGGGCAGTCATTTTCTGATTTTTCCCTGCGCGTATTCGCCCCGCATTTATTGAAGCCCTCAAGTAAATAAATCGACTGCGAATAAACGGGGAGGCACATTAGGTGATGTATCGAGGGAAAACTTTAAGCAGTGCTGTTTAGAAAGTAAATAGCTAAAACTTTGCCTACACACCTAAATACGCCAGTGTGAGGTGTTCAAGTTGACTGCGCTCGGGCTGACGTAAAAACGGTAGTACCAAGCTAATCACCTGCCAAACTGCTTGCTCGGGGCCCATGGAATCGGCCTCGGGCATGACTTCTACAAACGATAACCAAGAAGTGGTGAGCAGTACAATATTTTTTGCCAATGCATCACGCTCGGCGGTGCTGGCCTGCATAATGCCCGACTCCACCAAACCGGCAATAAAAGTTGCTGCGGTATGCGACTTCAAGGCCAAAACGCTCTGGAAGCGCCGCCGCAGACCACGCTTTGCATGACTGATATCGCTGAAGTTCCGATAAATAAACCGATAACGGCCAATCACTTCAAACAAACTGTGTAAAAAAAACCAAATATCTTCTAAATCGGGTAAGCGCTCACCAGGTACCGCCAAGGTGGCCAGCATTTCTTGTTCGTAACACTCGAACAAAGCAGCCACAATATCGTCCTTGCTACGGAAGTGGTAATACAAATTACCCGGGCTGATTTCCATTTCTTCCGCAATTAAATTGGTGCTCACATGGGCCACACCGGCCTCGTTAAATAATGCCAGTGCAGTATCGAGAATTAGATCTTTGGTTTTCCTGCGTGCCACCACAACATCCTTACCATCGAGCCATTCGATAAACTCACATCAATAGCCACCAGTGCCGACAAGTCCGTTCAAGCCAAGCTTTAGCAGCACACCTGCTTGCTAAGCGCTAAATAGCGACCAAGCCCTCAGCAGGTAGCCAAGCCTTAGGCTCAGCTACCGTCATAAGCCGCTTTTGAGCATAGGGCTTTAAGTACGGAACCCGACACTTATTCTCGCTAAAGCCAGACACTTATTCTCGCTAAAAATTGCGCTCAGTCGTCTTGGGCATCGCGCAATAAACGCTCAACCAACTTCACGTAATTGCCCATGGCCTCGTCCTGGCTGGTGCCTTTGAGTTTTTCCCAAGCATCAAATTTAGCACCACCCACAAAATCAAACATACCCGGACGACTGCCGCTTACATCGCCCATAGCACCTTGCTTATACAAAGCGTATAAACGTAGCAGCATATCGTTACTGGGTTTTTCTGGCAGCGTTTTGATTTCTTCCTGAGCGCGCTCAAAAGCCTGTTGTAAGTCAGACATTATTTTTTCTCCTACATCTCATCCATGGCGTTCGATCATCCCTAACTCCAGCGCCGGTGGCTGGCGGGTGATCAGCATTATTTTGGTGATAACCGAGTCAAGTATTGTTAACGCCAAGCTTGGCTAGATCAATATCTCTCACAGGTTCCAGCGCTAAACTTCTAGCATGCAGGTGGCGAAGCGGTCAATCATCAACAAGGGCCCGGTTTGATTCTCTATACGACTAGCGAGAAGGCCAACTCCTGGGTATCTTAGATGGGTTCGTCCTAATTTTAAGATGGTGGGCTTAACAAGGGCTTGTTTCACAGCGCGCAAACCACCATCAACAAGCGAATAACGATACCTGAACGTTCAGTTACCCGCGTTTATGGCTTGTTTTTAGCTAAACAATAGTTATTCATCAAAAACCGCCATCATTTTGGCGTAGTAATCGGCTACAGTGAAGCAACGCATTGTGTTGCAACGGCGACCATGCGCCGTACACGCGCAGGAATTCAGCAGACAACGAGCTCAGGGGAGATCACCCAAATGACCTATTTCGTAACCGGCGGCACCGGCTTCATTGGCCGCCATTTGATCAATCAATTGCTTCAACGAGAAGGCACTATTTATGTTCTGGTTCGTCCAGGCTCGGTCGACAAGCTGGAAACACTAAAAGCTGAGTTTTGGAATGGCGACACCGACCGCATTGTGGCCATTGAAGGCGATCTCACGAAAAGCTTACTGGGCGTTAGCGAAGACGACCGCCAACAACTTCGCGGTAAGGTGCAGCATTTCTTCCACTTAGCTGCCATTTATGATCTCGGTGCCGGTGCGAGCGAGCAGGAAGAAACCAATATCAACGGCACACGCCATGCGGTGCGCTTGGCCGATGACCTGCAAGCTGGCTGCTTCCATCACACCAGTTCCATCGCCGCTGCCGGGCTGTATTCCGGAATTTTCCGCGAGGATATGTTCGAAGAAGCCGAAGGCCTCGATAACCCGTATTTTCGTACCAAGCACGAAGCTGAAGGCGTGGTTCGTCGCGACTGTAAAGTACCGTGGCGCGTATATCGCCCCGGCATTGTGGTGGGGCATTCCGAGACGGGCGAAATCGATAAAATCGACGGCCCTTATTATTTCTTCAAACTGATTCAGAAAATGCGCCGCTTACTGCCACCTTGGATGCCCACGGTGGGTATTGAAGGTGGACGCATCAATTTAGTGCCGGTGGATTTCGTGGTTCGCGCCATGGATCACATCGCCCATCAAGACGATTTAAATGGTCAGTGTTTCCACTTAACCGATCCTAAGCCTAAGCGCATCGGCGAAATTCTCAATCTCTTCGCTCAAGCAGGCCATGCCCCGCAAATGAGCATGCGTGTCGACGCGCGCTTGTTTAACTTTATTCCTGGCGTGGTCAAACAAGGCCTCGGCATGTTGCCACCGGTACGGCGCTTAAGCACACACTTCTTGCGTGAGTTTGGCATTCCTCGCGAAGTCTTAAAACTGGTGAACTACCCCACCCGTTTCGATGCCCGCGAAACCGAGCGCGC
>JAKSCJ010000091.1 GCA_022360675.1 Lysobacterales bacterium | reverse complement strand
CTTGATGGGCGACCCCGATTTATTGTTCTTAGACGAACCCACTTCCCAGCTCGATCCCCAGGCGCGTCGTGCGGTATGGCAATTATTAGCCGAGCAACGCCAACGTAAGAACAGCGCCATGTTGGTAACTACACACCAAATGGAAGAAGCCGAACGCCTATGTGATCGCGTGTTGATTTTAGATCACGGCAAAGTTATTGCCGAAGGTAAACCCCGCGATCTCGTTCAACGTTATTGCCCCGAGCGAGTGGTGGAGTTCGTGAGCCTGGACGGTGCTCATGTGGCGGGCTTTGAACAGGTGGAAATCAGCCCGGTACGAGCCGATGGCCGGGTGAATGTGAAGATTCGCGATGCCGCTGTGAACGATGTGTTATCGGAACTTATCCGTCGCCAAGAGCAAGAACAGCTACCCGTCGACGAGTTGCGTATCACCACGCAAACCTTAGAAGACGTTTTTCTTCATTTAACTGGCCGGGGGATTCGCGGATGAAGCTTTCGAGTACACGTATTAAAGCCTTTGTGGAGATCCAGCTTAGAGAGTTTTATCGGGATTTCGGAACGCTGTTTTTGAACCTGATTTTTCCGCTGCTGTTTACCTTCGCCATTATTATTTCGAATCTGATGAATCCCACCTTTAAGTTCAAAATTGGTGTGGTGGATGAGCGGCAAGATCAAGTGGCGCAAGTGTTTGTACAAACATTGGCTTCAAGCCCCAGCATGGATGTGAAATCCATGGCTTTATCGCGAACCACCAATGCTCTGCGCAATGGTGATGTACATACCGTGTTTGTGATTCCCGAAGGCAGCGGCGAAGACTTGGGCGATATCGAATTATTGGTGAGCCCACGCTATGAAGAATTCTCACGCATTTTATTAGACGCCGCGCGTGATCGCATGAATAGCGAGATTAGCGATGCACCCAGGCGCTTCGATTATCACGTGGAAAATCCTGATATCGAAGTACGCTCGGAGTTCACCTTTACCTTTCCAGGCCTGCTGGCACTGGCCATGGTGCAGCTGGGTTTATTTGCTACCGCAGTGCCCCTGCTACACGCCCGCGATCGTGGCACCTTGCGCTATTTATCGTTAACACCATTGAGCGTGAGTGAGATTCTCGCGGGCCAGTTGTTTATGCGCGTGATTATCGCTTTAGTGCAAGTCGTGATGATTCTGCTGGCCGGTTCCATCATGTTAACCATGAGTCCGCAGCAATGGATTGCCGTATTAGGTATTTCCTTGTTGGGCATCTTGTTATTGGTCTCCATCGGTTATGCCATCGCCGGAACGGCGCGCAGTTTGCAAATGGGTATGAGCATCATCTTGGTGGCGAATTTCAGCATGTTGATGGGCGGTAATATTTTTATCGATGCCAATAGCTCCACTGCTCAGTATGTGATTGCTTGCATCATTCCCATTAGCTACTTGGCCGATCTTTACCGTCAAGTGATCACCGAACAAACCGGCTTGTGGCCCATCTGGTTGGATGTGGCAGCCATCTTGGCTTACTCGTTGGTGGCCATAACCATTGCTTTGAAGACATTTAATTTCGATACCGTTAATCGTTCCAGCGCCGCTAAAGCCATGAAGCTGCGCCGCGCCGATGCCATCTAAGACAAGGCATAACGAGAGAACGAACAACGACAAAACGGAAACAAGGGGAAGAACCGCGTGATGAATGAACCAACTGCTGAGTCATGGATCTACTTCAAACTATATTTGGGTAGTAAAGCCGATCGAGCCGATAATTTATTAATCGACTTATGCCAGCGCATGATGGCCAATACCCATTTGCAACGATGGTTTTATTTACGCTTCTTAGATGAGCAGGGCTTTCATATCCGTCTACGGGCTTTGCCTAATGCGGGTATGGCCGAGGCAGCTCAATTATCGGTGAATCGTGATGCAGCCTCGGTGTTAGAGCGCTTGCATAGTTTTCTTCCCAGTACTTATCAAACGATGGTGAGCTTGCCTGATTACACCATGGACGCCGCCACGCCCGATCTGAATTTGCGTGTGCTCTTAGAAAGTGACGAGTACCAACCCGAGCTGGATAAATACGGCAGTGCTGAAGCGGTGGCTGTAGCCGAGCAGGTGTTTCATGGGTCTTCGGAGCTGGCCTTTCATATTCTCGAAGACGAAGCCAATGGCCATTACTCGCGTAAAACCTTGGCACCTTGGTTGATGTTTGAACCGCAAAACATCATGCCAGCTAAAGAATTTAACGACTATTGGCGTCAATACAGTTTGTACTGGTTAGGTGGTGAATCACCTGCTGCCGACGACTGGCGTGAAAAATTCCACCGCAAAGCCGAAGATCTCAAACTGCAAGGCTTTGATGTATTGGCACCTGAGGCTGAATTGCCCAGCCAGGCTCAGGCGGTATTGAAACGTTGGCGCGGTGTGTTAGGTGAAGCGGCCACAGCCTTTGCGCAACTAGACAGCGCCGTGGCGCGGCCCGATGTGTTAAGCCTGAATTTATCGCACTTGATGATGAACCGCTTAGGCATTGCCACATTGGAAGAATCGTATCTGGCGGCGCTGTTGGAGGCCAGGGAGGTGCCCGTGTGAATAAGGTCCTTCCCTTAGACGAACTCTACTTACGGCGTAAGTATCCGGTGATGTCTTTATTGCAACCCGAAGGCGGTGTGCTAAGTGGCGTGGCGCGGGTGATTGGCGATGAAGTCTCGCCCGATTTCGATATGGCCAATTCCAATCTGGGAAACTTAACCCCGGTATTTCCCCATGTACGTGGGGTAGATGGCAACGATGCATCGGGTGAATCTATCGGCGGTGCTGGCGCCGATGTTGATGTAGAAATGGCCTGGTTGCGAGCGGTGATGGAAGGCGTGGAACGCTACGCCAATATGGCCTATGCCGAAAACGAATTCATTATTGCCAGTGGTAATGAATTAGGTGCCGCCGCCTTAGATTTAGACACCGTGCCTCAGTGTTCGCAAAAAGAATACGACGATCCTAAATGCCCATTTGTACGGGCCGATAAATCGTTACCGGTGCGCTGGGTCAAGGGTTACTCCTTGGTGGATCGTTGCGAACGTTTGGTGCCTGCGGTGATGACGCACCTGTATTTTCGCCCCAGTATCAGCGAGCGCTTCTGGCAGATGATCTCCACCGGTGTGGCTGCTCATGTGACCTTAGAGGCGGCACTCAACTCGGCCATTTGTGAAGTCATTGAACGCGATGCCATTGCCATTAGTTGGCTGGCGCGCTTGCCCTTACCGCGTATTGAATTACCCACCGCGTTACCGGCGGTGTTGGAACCTAATTTCCAACGTTTAGGGCGCAGTTTATTACGCCACGATTTCTTCGATGCCACCACCGATATGGGCATTCCCACCGTGTATGCGGTGCAAACCTTACCCGAGCATCCGTATCTGGCTCAGTACGTCAATTGCGCCACTGAGTTCGATGCTGCCTTGGCTTGCGCCAAAACCATTCGCGAGGCCAGTCCGGCGCGCACGGTGTTCGACGACGGCCCCGCCCATGCGGGTGATGTTGCCGATTTTGAATCCTTACACGAAGGCGCGGCTTACCTGGGTAGGCCCGAGCATGCCCATGAGTTTGAATTCTTACTCAACACACCAAACCGCCGTGCATTAAACGATATTCAATGCGCGGCACCCGCAGACGATAAAGCACGTTTGAATTACTTGGTGAATCTACTGAAAAGCAAAGGCATGGACATCGTCGCGGTGGACTTAACCACCCGTGAATTACGCGAAGCTGGCGCCTGGGTAGTGCGAGTAGTGATTCCCGGCTTAATGCCCATGACATCGACTTATCGCGGGCGCTTTTTGGCGCACCCACGTTTATATGAATATCCCGCAGCCGCAGGCTACGGCAAATTAACCGAGGCCGATATTAATCCGGCACCACAGCCTTTTGCTTAAGGGCTGTTGCTTTAAGTTTTAACGCAGTTTTATCTAGGGCTAAGCGCGAGCGCCAATTGAATACTGAAAAATAAAAAAAGTGCCGCGCATGGGCAATAAAAGCACGCTAAGCAGCGAACACGGCGTTTATAAAAACCAAGCCGGTCATGCTTAGTTCATGTTGAGGTAAGGGGGGCAAACACATGTTAATACTGACCGCAGGGCAGTTTGGTGAGGCTGTGGCACGCAGGCTTCAGTTCGACCACAATCCAAATCTGCCAGAACTGAGCGTGGCACCCTTATGCCAAGCACGCGAAGAGCTGGCTTATTTAATTCCTTCCCATAATTTTATCGCTGTGGTGGCCTGGCGGCCTCATGTAGCTTTATTGCGCTGGCTCGATGAGCAATGCGAGCAGGCGGGCAGCCATTGGATGTTTGTGGAAATCGACGGCCAAACCATGGTCAATGGCCCGCTGTTTGCTCAGGGTAGCGGGCGCGGTTGTTATCACTGTTTTGTGGCCCGTGGCGATGCCTATCTGCGCGCAGGTGAACGCACCCGCGCTTTACGCCAAGCCTACGATAAAGATTGCACGCTGGGACCCGTGGGTTTCACCGGGCCCATGGTGGAAATCGCCGCTGCTGGTGTACGCCGTGCACAACATGTGCTGAACCTTAAAGCCTGCGAGGAATACGGTCGTTTCCGCCGTGTGGATGTTTTGACCGGCACTATTATGGAGTCGGCCTTAGTGCCGCGCCACGATTGCCCGCGTTGTCGTCCTCAGGGTGAAGATTATGACCCCACCATGCGCTATCAAGCCGATATGGTGCCCTTGCTCGAACGTCTGTTGGAAGGAGCCTGAGCCATGAAAAAAACGCTGACGGTCTCTGCGCAAAATTTAGGCTATAGCTTTGAGGGCGATCCCGAATTAAACCTGCCCGAGTACCCGCGCTATATTCGCGAATTAGTGGCTGTGCCTTATGGGCAAAGTAGTGTTTTGTATGAAGGCGTGCGCGATATTCAAGTGCTCTCGGGGCGCTCGGCACGTACTTTTATTCCCCGCTTATTAGCAGCGTTAGATGGCAGCCGTAATCTGGCGGATTTATGCGCGCTATTTCCGCGTGTTCCAGCGCAGTCTTTACGCGATGCTTTGGCGTTGTTGTACAGCCGTGGCTTGTTGGAAAATGGTGCCGAGCAAGCGGTGGATGAACCCTTAATGCCGCTGGCATCGTTTGCGGGGCGTTATAACGATGTTACCCGCGTCAATGAGAGTCGTCATCAAGCCTTAGATCGCTTGGCCCAAACGCGGGTGGCACTGATTGGACAAGCCGCCGACCACCTCAGCTATGCCTTAGATCAACAAGGCTTCGCGGCGGTAGAGCGGGTGGATCGTACCGATCAACTCCAACAAGGCAATTATCAACTGGTGGTGGCGGTGATGGTGGGCGATAGCCCGCAAACTGCCGCATTGATGCGTGCCGCCCATGATCAAGGGATCTGGGCCTTGCATGGCCATATTGGTCGTGACGAGGTCGAAATTGGCCCCCTGATCATGCCCGAGGTTTCGGGCTGTTATGACTGTTTTCGGCAGCGCAAAAGCGTGCCTGCAGGCAGCTTAGATCAGGGGCTAGATCCGGCGGCCAACTACGATGTGGGCTTTTGGGCGGGGGTGATGGCACAGCATGCGGTGAATCTGATTTCGCGGGTGGGTATCGTTAAGCTGTACAACACCTGCCGTGTGCATAAACGCACCGATCTGGGCCCCATGTACGACAAAATTCAGCTGGCTCGCTTACCGGGTTGTCGTCGTTGCGGTTTGGAATCGGCCGGGCTCGATTTGAATCACCCCGATAGCAAAGTCTGGATTCTGCACCATGCCCCCCATGTGATGACCTGCAAAGCCTTACGCTCGCCGCGGGATCACCAAATCCATTATGCCGCCAGTAATTTAGAACTCACCATGGCCGCGCCCGACCCACGCTATGGTGCCGAGCAGGTGGTGCTGGAACAGTCCGATGACTTAACACAGGCTCCGGTATGGAGTGCCGAACCGCAACAACGTGAGCGTTTAGATCAAAACCTGTTGGCTCATTTGCTGCAACTCAGCGCTGGTTATCAAGCCCAAGGCGAAGGGCGGCGTCGCATTGCGCCCAGTGGTGGCGGATTAGGTTCGGCTCGCTTATTTGTAGTGGTGCGTAAACTGCCCGGCGTGGCTGCGGGTGTGTATCACTATTTTGGCTACCACCATGTGTTGGAAAGAGTGGGGCACGTAGAAGATGGTCTGTTGGCTGGCGCTTTGGGCTGTGCCACCGATCAACTGCCACCGATTGTGGTGGTGGGCACCACCGATATGCGCAAAGTGCGCGAAAAATACGACGAATTCGCCTTTCGTTTAGGCATGAAAGACTCAGGCGTAGCGCGTCAGTACATTCAGGAAGTGGCCGACAGCTGCGGTGTGGAATGTACCGAATACGCCGATATTCGCGACCAAGCCATGGCGCACGCTTTACAACTTGCCACTGCCGGTAACCGCAATATGGTCACCTTTGCTGTGGGTTTAGGCGCCTTGCGAGTCGAGGGTGAAGCGCCCGATATGAGCCTGCATCACTACCACACCTGCGACAGCTTAATTGCCATGTGCGGTCAGCTGGGCGCTTCCCGCCAATTACCGGAATCACCGCCTTTACCTAAGGTGCCGCCGCATCCGTTAAATCACCTGCGCAGCATGATGTTGAATCGCCGCTCGCATCGCCGTTTTGGTGACGAAAGTTTAAGCAGCGAAGCGATTACTGCATTGATGCGTTTGGCCCAACATGCCGATCAACGGCGCACCAGCAGTGGCGGTTTGGCGGTGAAGTTAGCGCTTTGGGCAGCCGTACGCGAAGGTAACGAACAACTAACGCCCGGCGTTTATCAATGGAGTGAACTTACCCAACAACTCTTACCCGTGCGCGATGGCTGTACTAAAGACGAACTCATGGCCACCACCCAGCAGCACGGTTATGCCGAAGCGCCGGTGAGTTTCTTTGTTACCGGCAATTTCCAGCACGCTATCGAGCAATTTGGTCCGCGTGGATATCGCGAAATTTTAAGCCGCGCCGGCACCATGATGGCGCGCATGCAATTAGCGGCCATGAGTTGGGGGGCGGTGGGCAGCATGTGGGGCGGTATTGCTGAAGAAGGCGTGGGCGATTTGGTCGGCGGTGATCGCTATCGCCAATGCCCGGTGTTTGCGGCTTCGTTCGGGATGCCTGCCGATGAGTGAAGCTGTTATGAACCCAGAAACCCCAGCCAGCGAAGAACAATGGTATCGCCTGGGTGACGACGTAGACATTGTGCGTCGTCGTAATACCTTGCTGTTAGTCGCCAAGCGCAGCGGGCGCTCGGTGCGAGTGAGCCCGGTGGCCATGGAGTTACTACCTTTATTACGCCAAGGCAGCAGCTTTGAAGGACTACTCACTTGCTTACAGAAACTGCGCCCTGAAGCACGTGATATTCAACCGAAGTTGGCAGCCTTTTTATCGCCTTTATTAAACACGGGCATCGTGCAGCAGCAAGGTGGTGATGTGGCCACCGCCACAGTGCGTCGTCGTCAGTATCCTTTGTTTGACCCCAATGCCATTGCCCAGGCTTTGGCATTACCGTTATTGCTGCTGCCTGTGCGCTTGCGGCGTGTGCTTTATGCCGGCATTCCCCTGGCTGCTGCGACCCTTGTGGCCTGGCTGGCCTGGCAACAACAACTACCCAGCTTGCGTTATCTCATGGAAAACATGCACTGGGGTGGTTTATTGAGCTTTGCTTTGCTGGTGGTGCCGCTACACGAAGCCGCCCATGCGATTGCCTGCCGTGTGACGGGTATTCCGGTGGGGGCGGCGGGTTTGATCATGCATGGCGGTTGGATGCCCGGCCCTTATGTGGATACCAGCCAGTCGTATCGCTTGGTGTCGCGCTGGCCACGGTTTTTAATTCCCGCAGCCGGGCCTTGGGTCAATCTCACTGCCGCAGGCATCAGTGCTGCTTTGTTAATGACTGTGGACAGCACCTCGTCATGGCATGCGCTGCTGCAAACCCAGCTCTTGTGGTGTTTGTTGTTTGTGTTTTTTGATACCACACCGCTAACGGCCAGCGATGGCAGCCATTGCGTGGAAGCCTGGCTCGATGACGAACTGGCACGCCGCCATGCCTTGACGCCAACGCCGAAATCCGACAGCGCGCCACCTTCGGCAAATTTGCGACAAGAGGCAGATTCCGGCCAGCGTTATCGCCGCGTTTTATTCGTTCATTCTTTCATCAGTGCAGTGTTGCTGCTGTGGTGGTGGTTTGGCGGCAGCACGCCTATTGCCCTTTGAACCGACGTGGCAAATAGGTGTGAGGCCTATGAATGTTGAGCCGCAGCGCCTGAATCACCCGCCTAGTAGCAGACTACAGAAACGATAGGGAATGCCGCCATGGATGCGATTAAGCCAACCGAGAGCATTATCGACAATAACGAAGAAGCAACGAGCCTGTGCCCTGGTTTTAATGGCGACCACCACAAGGTGGCGGTGAAACTTGCTGCTGAATCGACCAGCGCCGCACTACTCGCGCCGTTTGCTTTATTGCGTTTTGCCACTTTGCCTTATGCCTGTTTAGATGAACTCAAGCCACGGCAAACCTTGCAACGTTTAGCGCGTTTAACCTACCTGCAAGGGCAAATGCAGGAACATAAAGATACAGTGGTCGATTGTTTATTCCAGCATGTCAGCGCCATTGATGCCGACGATAAAAAATATCGCCGTAAGGTGTTGCAGCTCAAGCGCGAAGTATTCAGCGACCAAACCAGTAAATTAAATGAGGAATGGCTGGCCAAAATTCTGGGTGATATTCAAAACCCAACACAACAGCAAGCGCTGTTGGCATGGATACAAGCGCAGTCTGAGTTTCGCGCCTTATTGCCGCAAACCGAACAAGGCTTGCAAGAAGAACTACAAACGGGCCTGCGCCCACAATTACGGGCAGTTTTAAAACACACCTTATTTCAGCATGCGCTCACCGTTGCCAGCCCCGGAGTGGCCAACCATGCCCAACGTGAGAAAAAAAAAAAAAAAAAAAACTATCCCGATAATTACGAGCGCTCATTGCTCAGCTATTTAATTCGCGCTGCGGCAAAAACCAGTCCGTTTTCCAGCTTTATGTCCACCACGGTATTGAGCATTGGTAGTGACGCCAATGAGGGTAATACCGAGGCGAATAGCAGCAAGCCCAATATTGAGCTGCGGAATTTGAGCCACCAGTGCCGAACGCGGCTCAACCGTGGTTTGGTGGCGCGTCTGCAACGGCAAGCTTGGCAAGTGGCACCCGCTGAACAGGCGCAGTTATCGGTGAACGCCACCTTGCAAGCCTTAGATGGGCAACGTTTCCGGGCGTTGTGTGATCGCGACTTAATTGTGGTGGGGCGGCCGTGGCGTCAACAAAATTTATCCCACTTCCAGCTACATCCTATGGTGAGCGGCGTGCTCAGCCAGCACCAAGACCGTGCTAGCCAAGCCACTTGGGTGCAGCGTTTTATCGACGGTGGCGTGCCAGCAGCGAAAGCCGCACCTTTGTTGGCGCAACTCACTAAGCGTGGTTTGTTTCAACATGCCGCTGTAACCGATGCCTACGATGAACAGCCAGAACATGCATTGTTGAATTATCTTCAACAGTCCGCCGCTGTTGCAGCGCACCCTTCGCAAGCGGCCCGCAGTGTGCAGTCCATGATCGAGCACTGCGAGGCGTTGAATCAACATGAAGACTCGAGTCAGGATGCACCGCCACGCAGCCATCATGTCGAGCAAATTCGCGCCTTGGAAAGCCAGGCGCTGGAACAACTGCAAGCCGAGCGCAGTGAGTCGTATCAAAACGTGGTGTTAGAAGACTGCTGGAGCAGCGGCGTTAAAACTTCAGGTGGGAATTCGGCCCAGCTGGGCCGCCAACAGCTATTGGCGGTGGACGATCTGTATCAATTTTTATGCACTCAAGTGGGATTCTCGCCCCTTTATGATCGACTTCGCCATCGTTTTATCGAGCGCTTCGGTGCAGCTGGTCGCTGCGAGCGTGTGATGGATTTCATGATGGACGCAGGCATTCAGCTCACAGAAGCCTTGGAATATGGCGAAAGCCTGAAAGGCGAACAGGTGTTGAATGCACCGGTGGGCGCGGCCATGGGCGTTACGGCGCAAATGCAGCTGGTGCAGCAAGCCCAAGGTGCGCCGCTGGCTGCATTAAATAAGGTGTGCGAAGGGGCCGCTTGGCTGAGTGCGCGTTTTGCGGTGGGCGAGAGTGCCGAACACGAGCAGCTGCGCACAGGCCTAAGTAATTGGTTGCATACCTTAGCTGGCGATGCCGAGCCGGTGGATATGACCTTTAATGGTGACTGCAACGAACTACAAATGCATCCGCGATTAACCAAGCGTGTTTTATCTTGGCCGGGCGAGCCTTTGCGTGTGCCCGAGGCCGAGCAGCTCTCCTTAGCGCAACTAAATTTGGTGCACGATCCCGAAAGCCAGCGTTTACGCGTGTACGACGGCGAGCGAGAAGTGCATTTGTGTTATCTGGGCTCCACCATGCCCAGCCCCAGCTGGGGTGTGCCCTACACATTAAGTATTTTGAGTCAGCCGTATCAGCTCATGCGCCCTGAAACCGCGCCCAGCTCCGATGAGCGTGCCGAAGCTATTCAGTATGTGCCACGTAAAGTGGCTGGCCGCGCCATTTTAATGCGTGCTCACTGGTGGGTATCGACGGCGTATTTAAAGGCAACCTGGTTCCGTCATCAGGGCTTGCAACAATTGTGGGATATCCAGCGCAGCTTGCAACAAGAAACCTTGCCATCGGTATTTTTCGCGCGCCAGCAAATAGTTAGTGGTCGCCAGGGTGATGTGTCCAGCGCCGCCATGGATGCCAATCGCAAACCGTTGTGGGTCGATTGCGATAATCCGTTTAGCCTGCACCTGCTTGAGCGCCTGTGTGAGCGCTGTGAGTGGGTGTGCTTCACCGAAGCCTTACCTGGCCCGGCGGAGCAAATGCTGCGTGTCGATGGGGCTGCTCATGTTTCGGAATTACAGCTGGAAATGTTGTTGCGCCGTCGCTAAGGCTTTAGATGACAAGAATTTACGCCAATTGGAATATAGCAATTGAAAAAAGATAGTGCGCACAGCGTCATTTTCAGGTATTGTTTTTCACTTTTATGACTGGCGAAGCTGTTTTCGGCGAGAGCGACTTGATTTCGGTTGACTTTTGCGGTAACATCCTCGCTCTTTGCTGAACCCGTTTGCCGAGCAACTCAATGAAAACTTTCAGCGCCAAGCCCCATGAAGTAAAACGCCGCTGGCTTGTGGTCGATGCCGAGGGTAAAACCCTGGGTCGTCTGTCCACCGAAATCGCGCGTCGTCTGCGGGGCAAGCACAAAGCAGAATACACGCCACACGTTGATACCGGTGATTACATTGTTGTAATCAATGCCGAGAAAGTAAGCGTTACTGGCAGAAAATTAACCGACAAAGTCTATCACTGGCACACCGGTTACATCGGTAACATGAAGCACGAGACCCTGGGCAAACGCCTAGAGCGTCGTCCTGAGCTGGTGATCGAGCGTGCCGTACGTGGTATGCTGCCACGCACTCCGCTGGGCCGCACCATGATGCGTAAACTGCGTGTGTACAAGGGTAGTGAACACCCGCACACCGCGCAGCAGCCCGAAGCTTTGGAAATCTAAGGTAGGCATCAATGGCTACAGAACAGTATTACGGCACCGGCCGCCGCAAAACCTCCAGCGCACGCGTTTTCGTTCGCCCTGGTAGTGGCAACATTATCGTTAACAAGCGTCCTCTGGATG
>JAKSCJ010000360.1 GCA_022360675.1 Lysobacterales bacterium | reverse complement strand
TGCAAATTAGAACCGCCACCAGAAATTAACACCACAGCCGACAGCGGCTGTTTTCGCTTTGACGATGCCGAACCTTTGAGGTTCAGCTTCAACACATCTATTTCAGACATGAGCCCACGCCTCAGATTGCGCGAAGAACCCTGAATCGTCCATGAACTGCTTAAGACATATCGTGCATTGCGCTGCTAACATCATACAAAACGCACACGATCGTCAGCATTGGCCGAGGTTTCGGTAACCGCACCGATCAACCAAGCTTGCTCGCCGCGCTGTTGAAGGTCGGCCATGATTTCATCGGCGCAGGCTTCAGGCACAACCAACACAAAACCAATACCGCAGTTAAAAGTGCGCAGCATTTCCATCGGCTCGACCTCGCCATCGCCTTGCAACCAGCGGAATACTTCGGGCTGCGGCCAGGCGGTAAGTTCGATTTCCACACCAAACTCGGCCGGCAAGCTACGGGTAATATTTTCCAGCAAACCACCACCGGTAATATGCGACATGGCGTGAATCGGGAAATTTTGAATCAAATCCAGCACTAAACGCGCATAAATTCGGGTCGGTGCCATTAATGCTTGAGCCAGCGTTTGATCACCGCAGGCTTGTTGCAGGTCGGCATTGCGTAATTCAATGAGGCGGCGAATCAAAGAGTAACCATTAGAGTGGGGGCCACTGCTGGCTAAACCGATCAAACGATGTCCAGCGCCCACTTGGCTACCGTCGATCACGGCGGCACGGTCGGCCACACCCACGACAAAACCAGCTAAATCGTAATCGCCAGCGTCGTACATTCCTGGCATCTCAGCGGTTTCCCCGCCCACCAAAGCACAACCTGCCTGGCGGCAACCTTCAGCAATACCAGCCACCACAGCGCTGGCCGCATCTACTTCGAGCTGGCCGCAGGCAAAATAGTCGAGGAAGAACAAAGGTTCAGCGCCTTGCACCAGAATATCGTTGGCGCACATGGCGACAAGATCGATACCAATCGTATCGTGCTGTTGCAGCTGCCTTGCCAATAGCAGCTTGGTGCCCACGCCATCGGTTCCCGATACCAATACCGGCTCTCGGTATTTCTTCAGATCAATACCCACCAAAGCACCGAAGCCACCAACACCCGCCATGACCTCTGGGCGCATGGTGCTGGCCACCAACGGTTTAATGCGATCAACTAAAGCATTACCCGCATCGATATCGACACCCGCATCACGGTAGGAAACCGTCGTTGAACCGGAAGCAGATTGCTCGGCAGATTCTGAAGCCTGTTTTTCGTTCATTGAGGCGGCAACTCATGGTCTAGAAAAATAGGCCTACTATTGTCCGCAAGATTGCCATTTGAATAAAGCTTTTTCTAAAAACCCGGAGCGCTTGTTTCATTCTTAAAGCCTAGCGATCAATTCTCGTTTAGCCCTAAAAGCGTTGTAAATGGCGAAAAAACTCAGACTTCGCCATCATTCGTTACCGACAGCCCAGTGGCGATAAGAGCTGTCTGTGGTATCTTTAAGCGGCAAAATTCCGTCACTTAAACGAAGTATCTCATTCGTCTATGAACGTCGCCTCCACTGCTTTGCGCCCTGCCAGCCATTGGTTGATTTGCAGCTTAATTTTCATCCTGAGCATGCTGCCAGGCTCCAATACCTATGCGGTTGAACTCACCGATCTGTACAGCGGTGATGTTCTGGTGGGCGAGCAAGCGCCCAGTGAATCGCGTCTCGTTCAGCAGGCATTCCTGGCCATGTTGGTGAAACTCACCGGCAACGATAACCCACTGGCCCTACCCGGCGTCAGTGGCTCGCTCGGCGATGCCTCACGCTTGGTGATTCGCCAAGGTTATGTGCCATACGACCCGCCAGCACTGCTACGCGACCTACAAACCACCGTAACCGGCGAACCCGCCGTACGTTTGTTCCGTGCCCGCTTTGCCGCCAATCAAGTCGATCAGTGGCTGCAACGTCGCCAATTACGACGTTGGTCGCCAGAACGACGCGCCATCAGCCTGTGGCTAGTGTACGAACAAGATTTCCAACGCCAATTAGTGATGGATCACGAAGATCCCCTGCGCTGGTTGGCTCAGCAGACTGCCGATACCCGTGGCTTACCCCTGGACTGGCCCCAGCCCCTACGTTTTTTAGGCAATGAAGAAGACCTGCAAAACGCGATTAGCGATGTCTGGGGTGGTTTTCCTGAAAACTTACCCAGTGCGCGCGAACCCGTGCTGCTGGCGGCGGCCCAGGTTAATGGCGATGTCTGGCAAGTGCGCTGGCGTTATTTCAGCAATGGTCAATTCACTCGCTTTAATACCCAAGGTTTAAATTTAGCCAACGCTTTTCAAGAAGGCATTGGCCAAGCCGCCGAATTCAGCGCTCAACAAGCCAGCATCGTTACCGCCAACGACGAGCAACAGCAATTACGCTTGACCGTTCACGGCGTGAACAGCGCCAGCGATTATGGCCGCGTTATTAACGAGCTGGAAAACCTCAGCCAAACCGAGAACCTCCAAGTCAGCCGAGCTGAAGGCAGCACCTTGTTTATTGTGTTGACCGCTCGCGCCGGGCGCGAGTGGCTACAACGGGCGCTGGCTTTGAACCAAATTTTGGAAGTTCGCCCCGGTAGCTTGAGTGCTTCCACCATTGCTTTGGAACTACAACCCTAGCGCCTAATGAACCTGAGTGCGTTACCCAACATCATCACCACACTCCGGTTACTGGCGGTACCGCCAGTGGCGTGGCTGCTGTTGCACGCACATTATCAAGAAGCGCTGTGGCTAACCGTGATCGCGGGCTTAAGTGATCTACTTGATGGTTTCTTAGCCAAGCGTTTTGGTTGGACCAGCCGCTTCGGCAGTATTGCCGACCCGCTAGCCGACAAACTCCTAATGCTGGTTTCTTTTGCTTGTATGGCCTGGCAAGGCTTACTGCCTTGGTGGTTGTGGTTTTTAACCCTACTGCGCGACCTCGTTATTGTGAGCGGTGGGGTTGCCTATCATTATTTGGTCGAGCCACTCACCGCCGAGCCCAGCTACGCTGGCAAGGTCAACACGACCCTACAAATTATTCTTCTGATTGCCATTTTAGTGAATGCCGGCTTTAGCCCGGTATCGGAAGTGGTGCTCAGTTATGTGTTCGCGGCGGTGGCCACGCTCACCGTTTATACATTGGCAGAGTATGTCTGGACTTGGGGCTTTCGCGCCCATGAAAGGTGGCCACGATGAGTGAGATTCAGCGTCTATTCTGGTTACTAGCCCTGGGCTTGGTGGGCTGGTTGCTGTGGATCCTTAAACCGGTGTTAGTACCCTTCGCCAGCGCCGCCTTGCTAGCCTATCTGGGCGACCCACTGGTGGATCGTTTAGAGCTGGTGCGCATTGGGCGCGTGCAGGTGAATCGTACTGCTGCCGTCAGCATTGTGTTCTTACTCATGGCCAGCGCCGTGCTGGTGGCCTTGTTGATTTTGGTGCCCTTGCTAGAGCGCCAAATCAGTTATTTGATTAGCCGCCTGCCAGCCTATTTGAGCTGGGGTCAAAACGAATTAATTCCGTGGATTCAAGAACGCTTTAGTGTAGAGCTGGCACTACCCGACCTCAGCGCCTTACCTACATTAATTCAAGATCACTGGCGCGAAGCCGGCGGTTTGGCCTCTACTTTAATGTCGTCCTTATCGCACAGCGGTATGGTGATCATCGGCTGGTTTGCCAATATCACACTAATTCCTGTGGTCACTTTTTATTTACTGCGCGACTGGGATCACTTGGTAGCCAATATCGCCGATTTACTACCGCGTAGCTTAGAGACCTCAGTCAGCCGCTTGGCCCGTGAGTCGGACGAAGTTTTAGGCGCCTTTATTCGCGGCCAGTTACTGGTGATGTTGGCACTCAGCGCCATTTATTCGCTGGGCTTATGGCTGGTGGGGCTAGAACTCGCTTTCTTAATCGGCATTTTAGCAGGCCTCTTTAGTATCGTTCCGTACCTGGGTGCCATTGTTGGAATTGGTGCCGCTTTGATCGCAGCTACGGTACAATTCGGCGACTTACTTCACCCCGCCTTGGTGGCCAGCGTTTTTCTCGTCGGCCAGACCTTGGAGGGCATGTTGCTCACCCCCATGCTGGTGGGTGATCGCATTGGCTTGCATCCGGTGGCAGTCATTTTTGCCATTCTCGCAGGCGGACAGTTATTCGGTTTTCTCGGCGTTTTGCTGGCCTTGCCAGTGGCTGCAGTCATCATGGTATTGCTGCGCCATGCCCACACCGTTTACAAAGATAGCGAGCTTTACGGCACGCAGCATCAAAAGATTGTGACCAGTCAGGACGAGAGCCAGCATTAAATTTGGCTTCAGCGACAACGAAAAAAGCATTGTGAACATTTTTGACCAAGTGGTGCTGGATCTTTCAGGTCCGGTCCCGGCGAATTTTGATACCTTTATTCCGGGCCCTAATGCAGCCGTGGTGGCGATAGCCCGCGCCATGGCCCAAGGACAAAATTTCGACAACGATAACCAAAGCAGTAGCCAACAGCATAACCGTGGTCAGCAACATCAAAGTTTGTCGTGGATGTACATTACCGGCCAGCGGGGTAGCGGCCGTACCCATTTATTATTTGCCTGCTGCCAAGCCGCCCGCGATGCTGACTTAGAAGCGGTGTATGTGAGCTATCAGCGCCGCCCGCCACACTTACCCATCGATCTTGAAGGCATTGAAGACGCCGACTTGGTGGCATTGGACGACGTGGATGCCATTGCTGGCGAAAAAGCGTGGGAAGAAGGCTTATTTCATTTTTTAAATCGTGCGCGCAGCCGTGGCACCGCCTTGATCATGGCCGCCAGCCAAACGCCAGTCGATGCCGGTTTCACACTGCCCGATTTACGCTCTCGATTGAACTGGGGCCAACGCTACTGGCTGCAGCCCTTAGCCGACGGTGACCTGGAACAAGTGGTGCGTACCCATGCGGCTAGCCGACGCTTGCCCATCAACGAAAAAACCTTGAGTTACTTGCTAAACCACGGCCCCAGCAATGCCGCCGATCAACTCTTGTTGTTGGACCAACTCGAGAAATCTGCCTTCGCCAATAAGCGCAAGCCCAGCCTTAATCTTGCGGTGAATATCGTGCAGCGTTTTATGGCCGAGCAATAAAGCCATTGCCTGAGCATTAAAAAAAGCCCGTCAAACAACGGGCTTTTTTTCGTTTAGCACAAAATCGTTTAGCGCAATGGCGAGGCGCTACAAACTTTGGCTATGCACATCACGCACCGCCCGGCCTGAAGGATCGGCCATTTCAGCAAAGGCTCGATCCCACTCTAAAGCCGCCGGCGTACTGCAGGCCACACTGGGCCCGCCGGGCACCGTGGCCGCTGCTGCCGCGCTGGGGAAGTGCTGCTCAAAGATGGTGCGATACCAATAGGCTTCTTTACTTTGCGGCGGGTTGACCGGAAAACGTTGAGCAGCATCAGCCAATTGACGGTCACTCACATTAGCCTCGGCGTGATCTTTCAAAGCGTCGATCCAACCATAGCCCACACCATCGGAAAACTGCTCTTTTTGACGCCATAAGATGCTATCGGGCAAATAACCATCGAAGGCTTGGCGCAATACGTGTTTTTCCATGCGTTCAGGCCCTGTCATCTTATGCTCGGCATTCATCTGCATGGCCATATCTACAAAAGGCAAATCCAAGAACGGCACTCGGACTTCAACCCCCCAAGCTGCCATCGACTTATTGGCCCGCAAACAATCAAATAAGTGCAGTTTTCCCACCTTCCGCACGGTTTCTTCGTGAAAGGCCTGGGCATTGGGCGCTTTGTGGAAATATAAATAACCACCGAAGAGCTCATCCGAGCCTTCACCCGATAACACCATCTTAATGCCCATAGCGCGAATACGACGCGCTAATAAAAACATGGGTGTGGATGCACGAATGGTTGTGACATCGTAGGTTTCGATGTGGTAAATCACATCGCTTAGTGCGTCTAAGCCTTCGTCTAGTGTGAACTCAAACTCATGATGAGCGGTGCCTAAACGATCGGCCGCCACGCGGGAAGCCGCTAAGTCTGGCGACCCTTTTAAACCGATAGCAAAGGAGTGTAAGCGCGGCCACCAAGCAGCTTCTTGATCGTCGGTATCCACCCGACGTTCGGCATAGCGCTGAGCAATGGCCGCCACTAAAGAAGAATCCAAACCGCCCGATAATAAAACGCCGTAGGGAACATCGCCCATCATTTGGCGCTTCACCGCGCTTTCCAAACCCTCGCGTAAGGCTTTAGGATCATAAGCTTGCTGGCTTTGTTCTACCTCGCGCCACTGGGGTTGGTAATAGGCTTTAATCTCACCGTTGGTGCTGTCTAAATAATGTCCGGGCGGAAAACTACTCACGGTTTGGCAGTGATCCACCAAAGATTTCATCTCAGAGGCAACATACAAGCGCCCTTGATCATCCCGGCCGTAATACAAAGGAATTATGCCAATCGGATCGCGCGCAATCAGATAACGCTTTTGTTCATCGTCATAAAGAACAAAGGCGAACATACCATTGAGTTCGTTTAACCACACCTGTGCGTTGTCGGCACCTTGCTGTTCATACAAGGCCAAAATCACTTCACAGTCAGAATGGGTTTGAAAGCTATAGTTAGACGCTAAATTTTGACGCAGATTTGAGTGATTATAGATTTCACCATTCACACCCAAAGCCACTTGGCGATTATTGCTGTACAGCGGTTGAGCACCGCTGTCGACTCCTACAATCGCTAAGCGTTCATGGCCAATCACTGCATTGTCGTATACGGCAATCCCACTCCAGTCGGGACCACGATGACGCAAGCGGCGAGCCATCGCCAAAACTTCAGTGCGCAGCTTCGCTGCATCACCGGCAATATCTAAAATTGCAACAATTCCACACATAACCTTAATCCATACATCGTCATAAAAAAACGGGGCTTGGTGCCCCGTGTGAAGTGAACAGAAGCCCTACTCTATGGCGGTTTGTTAGCCACTGGCAAGGGCTTTTTTCGATGGTTGGCTGAATGTTGCTTGATAGAGAATATATCTTGTTGTTTTGCCCGTGCTTAAGCACCCTGGCTCGATTTGCATTTCAACCCAGCGCAATGATGTTACGGCGCATAAAAAAACGCCGGGCTACCTCAGTAACCCGGCGTTTTTAAGCAGCATACAAGCTTGCGATTATTGCTCGATATAATCTTGCGTTTGATGAACTTCTAAGCCTTCAGCGGTGGGCTTAACCCAAGCGCCTACACGACCAATCACTTCATAAATGGCGAGCACGTCTTCCATCATTTGTTGACCCATCTTGCTATGAGCACGACGATTCGCAATTTCTTCATCACTAAGCTCACCTGCATCAATCAATGCTTGTAACTCGGCTTCTAACTCAGCGTCGGTTTGATCAATCACGCCCTCTTGGAACTTACCAAAGGCGGAGTAATCGATAAAGTACGACAATAAGATACCGCCATCACTGCCTTTCTCGTTCATTAACACCGGCAGGATTTCAGCTTGGGGCTCGCCTAAAGCCACACCCAATGCCGACTCCGTTAAAGCAGCGAACAGAGGCTCGGAACCCGCTTGAGGAACCATGGCACCTAAGCTTTCGTCAATGCGTTGCGGTGTGCCATCGGTAGGCAACTCCATTTCTGCCAACTGCGGCAAGAAGATTTGCATCATGGAAACCAACAGTTCCGCATTTTCCACAAACAAAGCCATGCTCATGTTCGGCGTTCCACCAGCAACACTGGCTTCCATGTTATCCATGCGCACTTTCAAGCCGCGAATCTGACCGGCAAAGGGCGGCAAGGTGGTGCCCGCTTGCGCCAGCATTTGCTGCGCGGTTTGGTTTAATTCGAGCAAGCTCTCGCAAGTGTAAGGCTCGGCTTCAACATTGCGCGCCATTTCCAGCACGAAGTCGCGCAGAGGGCCAACCTGGAAGCTGGTGGAAACCGACATATCGCCGCCCGGATCTTGGCTTAGGCCAGGCACGCTGCCGGTGAAGCCCAAGATGCCTTGAGCAATATCAGGACGCAGTTGATAGAAAGAACCCGACTCTACGCGTGTTTTTTCGTACTTGGTGATGCCCCAATCCATGTGCGGCATCATCTCGGCAAAGCCGCGGAATTCTTGCTTACATTCGGCGCTGATATTGCTGAAATCGATATCCGATTCTTGGTGCGCAGCCGACATGGCTTGTAACCAATCGGCTTCAGGGCCGGTATCGCTCACTAAGCGATCGAAGAACTTCAGGGTATCAACAAAGCCCAAGAAGCCGGTGTTGTAACCGCGCTGTTGCGCCAGCTGTTCCAGCTCGGCTACCGCATAAGCGCTGGCAGGAGCGCTACCACCCAATGCCTGGGAGGCCAGATCATCGGCACTTTGCGGCAAAATGGTGGCAATAAACTGGCCTTGATTCACACCGTAGTAGAAGGTCATCTCGGCATGTTCAACCGGCAGCTTGAACAGATCGCCACCAAAGCGGGTTTCTTGCTCGGGTTGGCTACCCAGGTTTTGATGCAATTCTTGCAGATCAGCCAAGGTTGCCGCTGGATCATCAACCGCTACGCGTACCACCGGGAACATACCTAAGCCGTAAACCACGGCGCGGTGTTGATCCCAATTGGATTCATCAGCAAAGTAATTGCTGACCAGATCAAAAACGGCTAATGCTTTTTGCTTTTCTTCGTCGCTGCTTGAGTCATCGCTATTAATGCCGTCGCGAACTTTATCGAGCAAATTAATAACGTGCGGCGCAAACAAACCCATTTGATACTTGTAGGCATCGTCGGGTAAGTCGCTCAGGCTGGCAAACACATAGGGCGTATCAGCCGGTACAGATGCCATTAAATCTGCAGCTTGTGCCCCGCTAGTAGCTTGATCGTCTTGGCAACCAGTGAGTAACAGCGCCGACATTAGCACTGGCAAACTGGCTTTTCGTAATGACTGACTGATGGTCCCCATTGCGAATTTCATGACCCACTCCTGAAATTTACTGTTGTAGTACGGTATAACACCTAAATTTATTTTGCAAGCACAGCCCAAGCTCTGCCCAGGCGCATCCTGCGAGGCATCATCGATTAATAGATGAACATTAAAGAGTGTCTGACAGAGAATCAGATTCGAAACAAGGCGCGCTGGTGTACGGTACCCCCCAATACACCA
Organism: Lysobacterales bacterium; assembly: GCA_022360675.1. Classification (GTDB taxonomy): domain Bacteria; phylum Pseudomonadota; class Gammaproteobacteria; order Xanthomonadales; family Wenzhouxiangellaceae; genus JAKSCJ01. The sequence goes on along the minus strand of JAKSCJ010000360.1, from coordinate 3,490 downwards.
ACAGAATCTGAATGGCTGGACTTAACACAAACATTGTACCAGTCCCGCCTTGGGTTTGAGCTGCCTTGCGTTTGCTGAAAACTGCTAAGCACACAATAGCTGCTGCAACGGTATCTTTGATCGACACCTCACCTGCGCTATAGCGCTTTCACACCTGAAATTAGCGACTGCGCCACTTTTTGCGCATCGCCGTACAACATGCGCGTGTTGTCGCCAACAAACAAGCGATTTTGAATACCCGAAAAGCCAGTGCCCTGTCCCCGTTTAATGACAATGGCGTTTTTGGATTGATCCACATTCAAAATCGGCATGCCATAAATGGGGCTGCTGGTATCGTCGCGGGCTGCCGGATTAACTACATCGTTAGCGCCAATCACCAAGGCCACATCGGTGGTGGCGAACTGGGCGTTGATATCATCCAAATCGTAGATAACATCGTAGGGCACACCGGCCTCGGCCAACAGCACATTCATATGGCCTGGCATGCGTCCTGCCACGGGATGAATGGCAAAGCTCACTTTAACGCCACGCTGGTTCAGCAAGCCCACCAATTCCCAGATTTTATGCTGTGCCTGGGCCACCGCCATGCCATAACCGGGCACGATAATTACTTTTTCAGCAAAGGCCATTAAGATGGCGGCATCTTGCGCATCAATAGCTTTCATGGTGCCGCCTTCGGCTGCCGCCGTTGCGCCTTCCTCAGCACCAAAGCCGGCAAATAAGACATTACTCAAGGGCCGGTTCATTGCGTTAGCCATTAATTGCGTGAGCAAAGTACCGGCCGCCCCCACCACAATACCGGCAATCATCATGGCGGGAATTTCCAGCACAAACCCTTCAAAACCCACCGCTAAACCCGTAAGCGCGTTATAAAGTGAGATCACCACTGGCATATCGGCACCACCAATAGGAACCGTCAGTAACACACCGAACAACAAAGCCAAAGCAAAAAAAGCGCTGATGAGTAACCAATGATCTTGGCCCGTAGCGATGATCACACCCAACACCACGATGGTGACAAACAGCAGTAAGTTAAGAATCTGCTGTCCGCGAAAACGCCATAATTTGCGCATCCAACCTTGCAGTTTGGCAAATGCGATTAATGAGCCTGAAAACGCTACGGTACCAATTAACGCACCGCCCACACCTAAGGCCAAAGCCAGGGGGGTATGTGTACCGTGTTTTAGCAGTTCCACCGCCGCAATGGCCGCAGCCGCGCCACCACCCATACCGTTGTATAAGGCAATCATTTGCGGCATATCGGTCATGGCCACACGCTTACCGCTAATCCAAGCCACCACCGAACCTAAGCCGATCGCCGCAATAATGAGGGCAATATTACCTGCCACCTGTGGGTGCCAAAACGTCACCACTGTGGCTAAAGCCATGGCGATGCCTGCCTGAAAGATACCGCGTCGCGCGGTGAGGGGTGAGCTCATCGCTTTTAAGCCTAAAATCATCACTAATGCGGCAACGAAATACACCGCAGCAATCCAGTGGGGCATCATGAGCGTGCTCCCGATGATTTAAACATCTCTAGCATGCGCTCGGTCACCACATAACCACCCACCACATTGGCCGCGGCCATAAACACCGCCACAAAACCAATGAATTGCTCAATCCATCCACTGGCCTGACCTAAGGCCACCATGGCACCAATCAGCACAATGCCATGAATAAAATTTGAGCCCGACATTAATGGGGTGTGCAGTACTGCTGGCACCTTGGCGATCACCTCATAACCCGCCACGGCAGCCAACATAAAGACATAAAGTGCGGTCCAAGCATCCATTGAACACTCCTAACTAGCGTGTATCGCTAACGAGTTATGATGATTGATGAAGCGAGGGGTGTACCGCTTCACCGCGGTGCGTCAATAAGCAACCTTGCAACACTTCATCGGAAAAATCGTCGCTGAGTTGTTGATTGTCGATCAATAAACTCATTAAGTTGGCCACATTACGCGCGAACATTTCGCTGGCATGTAGCGCTGATCGGCTGGCCAGCTGCAAGGGGCCCGCCACCGTCACACCGTTGTGAACGATCGTGTTGCCGGGTTCTGTGAGGGCGCAGTTGCCGCCCGACTCAGCCGCCATATCCAAAATCACAGAGCCCGGTTTCATCGCCTCCACCATGGCTGCGGTAATAATTTTTGGCGCCGCGCGCCCGGGTAAAGCGGCGGTGCTAATCACCACATCACAGCGCGCCAGGTGCTCGCCCAGGCGTTGGGCTTGTTGTGCTTTTTCTTCGGCGCTGAGTTCGCGGGCGTAGCCGCCTTCACCTTCAGCATCAATGCCGGTGTCAATCATGCGCGCGCCCAAAGACTCCACCTGTTCACGGGCCGCCGGACGAATGTCGTAAGCCATGACTTGGGCACCTAAGCGCCGCGCCGTAGCAATAGCTTGCAAGCCAGCAACACCCGCTCCAATCACCAATACTTGGGCCGGCCTCAACGTGCCAGCCGCAGTCGTTAACATGGGGAATAAGCGAGGCGATAAATCAGCTGCTAATAATGCAGCTTGGTAACCGGCCACAGTGGCTTGGGAAGACAGCACATCCATCGACTGCGCTCGAGTGATCCGAGGAACCCATTCCAGAGCAAAGCAGCTGATGTTGCGCTGCTGCAAAATGGCCACGGCCTCGGGCCTACGGGCGGCAAAGACTTGGCAAATGAGGATCGCCTGCTCGGGGAGTTGCTGCAGAATCTCGTCGCTGGGTAGTTGAATGGCAAGAAAGATCTGTTGCTGAGCACAGGCCAGTCGATTGGTATCGACCACTGCCAGGTCGTCGTAGCTGGAATTGGGAAATCCAGCCGCAGCTCCGGCATGGTTCACTAGCGTTAACTCACAGCCGAGTTCATGTAATTTTTGCGCCGTGACGGGATCAATAGCGACCCGCCGCTCACCTTCTGCATCTTCCTTGAATACTGCCACCCTGATTGCCATGATGCCAAGCCTCCCAAGTTGTTGAATGCAGCTGCTGCACCAGCAGTTGGTGCCACTATGAATGAACAGTCATCTTTGGCACCTCTTTAGTTATACACTATTTGCTAAGCAATTCCATTGACACTCATCACAGAAAAATCCAACGCTTCACTCCCATTCTCCCTCGGCACTACAATGGGCCTTCAATTCAATGTAGCGCAGCAAACCAGACTATGAGCGTCATCCAAGCCTTTCGTCTTGCCGTCTTTGGCCTTTGTTTTATGAGCACTGCTCAAGCAGCACCATTACCACCTCCGCTGCCTGCGGCGGTAAGCAACCACCCTGTAGCGCGAATCCGTATCGACCAAGGTGATCAGTGGCTCAGCATGACGGGCTTAGGCGCCGGAAAAACTTGGCGCGATCTGCGTGCTGGCGGGTTTTGGTGGCAAACAGGCATGGCATCGTGGCAGCCACTGCCCCCACTGCCAGAAGGCGAAGGGCGCTTAGCGGCTCAACTGGTGAGTGCCAATCAACGCTTTTGGTTTTTCGGCGGTTACACCGTAGCC
>JAKSCJ010000037.1 GCA_022360675.1 Lysobacterales bacterium | reverse complement strand
TGTGGATTGAAACTCCAGCAACAAAGACCCCGTTGAATCGGGCATTGGCCGCGCCCACTACGGGCGCGTGGATTGGAATGTTCGCTAATCGCTTAACGAGCCGTTGCGCTGTATACCGTTTTGCGTATCTTGCGCTGTGGTTTGTTGTTAGTTCTGGTGTGTGTATTTGCGGTAATTAGCTGTGTTTTTAATGTTTGATATGGGTAGTTTATTTCAATGTTTCGCTAATGCTTCTGAAGAACTTCACCACTCTATTGACAAAAATTTAACACTATAGTAAACCTGCGAAGACGGCGAATCATAAGCAAGCACTCGGGGCGAGTGTCTAATTCAAAGCCGTTAATTTAAGGGATACAAGGAGCGAGGTGGGTATCAGCCCGTCAGTGGCTGAGCTGGCTTTGCGATAACAAGCCGTTCATCGGCAATACATGCCACTGGGAGTTGAGCTATGGATTTACAGCCGCGAAGCGCGTGGACGCTTCGGCAGCATATTTGCCTGATTTTAAGCGCGGGTTTGTTTGCGATGGCGGCGCAGCCGTTGTACGCACAAGACACCGACGAACCGGAACAAGCCAGTGAAGAGGCACAAGACGACGACGTGGTGGAGCTGGGCGATATTCTTATCGTCACCACGGGTACCCGGGTGGAAGGGCGCACGCCTAGCGAGTCGGTCTCGCCCATCGATATCTTTAACGGTGAAGACCTGGCGCGCCAAGCCTCGGCCGATCTCACCGATCAACTGCGTAATATCTCGCCTTCGTTTAATACCCAGCGATTTCCCATTGCCGATGGCACCGCGTTTATTCGCCCGGCCAATTTACGTAATTTGCCGCCCGATCAAACCCTGGTGTTGGTGAATGGCCGTCGTCGCCATCGTTCGGCTTTGGTGAATTTGCAGGTCGATCCACTGGGTACGGTAAACCAAGGTTCACAAGCGGTGGATTTTGGCTTGATTCCTTCCGCCGCCATCGAGCGGGTGGAAGTGCTGCGTGATGGTTCGTCGGCGCAATATGGTTCCGACGCCATTGCCGGTGTGATTAATGTGATCTTGAAGGACAACCCCGAGGGCATCACCTTCACCGGCCAATACGGTTCCACCTACGATGGCGACGGCGATAACTATCGTTTCTCCACCAACTTTGGTGTGCCGCTGGGTGCCGAGGGCTTTTTAAATGCCACGGCGGAATATATTAATTCGGACTTCACCTCGCGCGGCAGTGCACGACCCGATGCCGCCGCCGTGGGCGCTGCGGTGGGTATTGAGAACGTACCCTTTGAAGGCCTGGGTCAACGCTGGGGCGATCCTAACGTTGATGGCTTCCGTTTATTCTTCAACACCGAAGTACCCATTAACGACGATATCGCGGCCTATGGCCACGGTAGCTATGCCGATCAAGAATACGATTCCAGCTTCTTCTACCGCACACCGGTGGGTGTGGATGGCGTTGATCCTCGCGCCACTTTGTTGGTGGATAGCGATGGCGATGGTTTGCCCGATCCGGTGGATCAGTCCATTATCGACGACATCCTGGCACGCGGTTTGAATCCTTCTGATTTTGTCACCGCCGATCCGAACAGCCCCAGTGGTTTTGTGGCCTTGAATCCCATTGCCAGCCAGTTTCCCGGCGGTTATACGCCTACCTTTGGCGCCGATGTGAAAGATTACGAAGGCGTGCTGGGTTTGCGCGGCGAGCTGGGTAATGGCTTGCGGTGGGATTTCAGTGGCCGCTTTGGCGAAAACGAAATCACCTATATTCTGGATGATTCCATTAACCCCGGTTTGGGTATTAATTCGCCCACCAGCTTCCGCCCCGGCGTGTTGGAACAGCGCGAAATCGGCATTAATGGCGACTTCGTCTTGCCCATTTATGTAGACGGCTTAGCTTCACCTTTGAACTTGGCCTTTGGTGGCGAGTACCGCCGCGAAACCTATGAAATTGGCACCGGCGATCCGGCCTCGTTCGAGCTGGGCCCCACGGGTATTTTGTTCGGTGTGGGTTCCGACGGTTTCCAGGGCGATTCTCCAGACGCGGCGGGTGAGTTCGATCGCGATAGCTATGCGGGTTATATCGATCTTGAAGCCGATGTGAATGAATGGCTCACCCTGGCCGCTGCCGGTCGTTTTGAAGATCTAGAAGGTTTTGATTCTAACTTCGACTGGAAATTCTCGGCCCGCGCCCAGGTGATGGATAATTTAGCCTTCCGCGCCACGGTAAACACCGGTTTCCGTGCGCCTACACCGGGCCAAATTAACACTACCGATCTCACCACCACCGCCAGTGTCGATGGCACCTTGGTGCCGCTGGGTACTTTTGGTGTGAACACCGCCGCCGCTCAGGCTTTGGGTGCGCAACCGCTGGAAACCGAGGATTCTTTCAATATCTCGGCCGGTATCGTGTTTGAACCCATCGACGATTTAACCTTCACGGTGGATTACTACAACATCGATATCGACGACCGAATTGCGTTGGCTAATTTCAATATCGAGCCCGGCTCGCCCGAGCAGCAGGCGCTCATTAACGCCGGTGTGCCCGGTGCGAACTTGATTGGCTCGGCCTCGTTCTTCACCAATGCCTTCGACACCACGGTGCAGGGCGTGGATATCGTGGCTAACTACCAGTACGACTTGGGCTCGAACGGTTATGTCATTTTCGATGCGCGCCACAGCTATAACGATCAAGATGTTGATAGCTTTGTGGAAGGCACCATCGACGAAGAGCGCGTGTTCGACTTAGAAAACCAACTGCCTAACCATCGCAGTATCTTAACGGTGGACTACCGCTCGCCGTGGAATATCGATGTTTTAGTGCGGGCGAACCGCTATGGTGAATGGGCCGATGCCAGCTTTGGCGAACGCGCTACTTTTAGTTCGCAGTGGTTGTTCGATTTAGTGGTGACCTACCACTTCGATAACTTCCGCATCACCGCCGGTGCCGAGAATATCTTCGATAACTTCCCCGATGCCGAAACCAATGGCACGCTGCGCTTCTTAGGCGCAACGCGTCCTATTTCGTCGCCCTTTGGCTTCAATGGCGGCTCTTGGTTTGTGCGTGCAACGATGGATATCTTCTAAGTTGCAATTCAGCACCGTGCAAGCCAGCACGGAGCAAGCTAAAAAAGCCCTGGTTGTTGCCAGGGCTTTTTTTATTGCCTGCGTTTTTTGGTTCCAGATCGCTCCATGGCTTTGGCAGCTCGTGTGCTTTGGGCCATAATTGCTGTTTGATCGCTGTTTGTGGAGTGCCTAGTTAGGCGCTGAATGTTATGTCTTTGAATCCACCTTGTTTCACCCAAGAAGATCACCGCTATATGGGCGTAGCCTTGGAGCTTGCCCAAGATGCCGCGCGGAACGGTGAGGTGCCCGTGGGTGCGGTATTAGTTCGTGATAATCACATCATTTGTGGTGCGGCGAATATGCCCATTAACGAATACGATATGACCGCCCATGCCGAGATCTGCGCCCTGCGCAATGCGGGCCGCATGCTGGGCAATTATCGGCTGCCGGGCTGCACGCTGTATGTCACCTTAGAGCCCTGTTGTATGTGCGCCGGTGCCATTATTCATGCGCGTTTAGCGCGCGTTGTTTTTGCCGCCAGCGATCCCCGCACGGGTGCGGCAGGCAGTCAATTTAATTTGCTGCCAAATCCTGCGCATAATCATCAACCCATTGTGGAAGGCGGCTTACGCGCCGATGAAAGCGCGGCTATTTTAAAGGCGTTTTTTGCACGTAAACGCGAGAACAAACGCTAGGCTTTAAAGGCTGATTTCTCAGTAGTACGATCAACACAAGGGATAAACCATGGCGCTTTGGCAACAGGTTCGACGCTTACCCGCTTCGGTTTGGTTGTTGGGTGCGGTGAGTTTTTTAAACGATAGCGCCAGCGAATGGGTGTATCCCTTATTGCCTTTGTATTTGAGTAGCGTGTTGATGGCGGGGCCGCAGATCATGGGCATGATCGAGGGCATTGCCGAGGCCACCAGCAGCTTACTGAAGTTGTTTTCTGGGGTGTGGGTGGATCGTAGCGGGCGTGCAAAGCCCTGGGTGGTGAGTGGTTATGGTATGGCCGCTGCCACACGGCCTTTACTGGCTTTTGTTGTGGCTTGGCCCTGGTTGTTGTTGCTGCGTTTTTTGGATCGCGTGGGCAAAGGCTTACGTGGCGCGCCGCGCGATGTGATTATTGCTACCAGTGTCGATGCCGATAAAAAAGGCCTGGCCTTTGGCGTGCACCGCAGCTGCGATCATGCCGGGGCCATGGTGGGGCCGTTGATAGCCAGTGTGCTGTTGAGCTTAGGCCTGGGTTTGCGCGAGGTGATCTTGTGGTCGGCCATTCCCAGTGTGTTGGCCATTGTCTGTAGCTTACTGGTGCGCGAACCTCAGCGCATCACCCAAAGTGCCAAGAAGATCGATACCGACTGGCAGTGGCGTGCTTTACCTAAACCCTTCAAGCGTTACCTGTTGGCCTTAGCCTTATTTACCTTGGGTAATGCGTCTAATCTCTTCTTACTGCTGCAAGCCAGCGAATTGGGCTTGAGCCAAAGCCAGGTGCCGTTAGTGTGGGCCGTGGTGGCTTTAGTGGCGACCTTGCTTTCAACCCCCTTGTCGGCTTGGTCCGATCGCATTGGGCGACGCCATTTGCTGGTTTGGGGTTGGTTGGCCTATAGCGGGTTTTATCTGGCCCTGGGATGGTTGCCCGGCGACTGGAATATATTGCTGTGGCCTTTATTCGCAGCCTATGGTGTGTTTATTGCCGCCACTGAAGGCGTCGAGAAAGCACTGGTGAGCGATCTGGTGCCCACGACTATGCTGGGCCGAGCCTTTGGCTGGTTTCATCTCATCTCGGGTTTATTACTGTTGCCTGCTTCCTTACTGTTTGGTTGGCTGTGGCATGCTATTGGCGCGCATTGGGCCTTTAGTTTAGCGGCGCTGATGTCGGCTTTGGGTGTGGTGTTGGTGTGGCGTGGATTTGGCGAAGAAGAAACCACCGCAGCAGCAACGTAGCCGTTGTGATGAACATGCCATGAGATGGCGGTGGTTTCTTGAATGCAGCTTTTATGGTTTTAGCGGTAAGTATTCCAGTGCGGGTACATACTCAATATTCGTTGTGCTTTCATAGAAATCGTCGAGCAGCGCTTTATGGCCTGCACCAATAATGACCAGCACACGTTCGTTGGGCTGTAAATACGCGTCGATATTCTGCTTGATTCTGAAGTTTCGCTTCCACCAACTGCTCACAAAGTCGGTGCCCACCTCGTGAGCTTCGGGTGTTAGATTCAGCACGTGCTCGGTATACAAGTTCTTATTGAAATATAAGTAATCTTGCGTGTTGGTATCGTTCAATACATTAATCAAATGCTGTTGTTTCAGCTTTTCAGTGCTGCGTTGTGCGCCCGCTTGGGCCGAGGCAATAATCGCTTGGAAGGCATCCATGGTTTGATGTTCTTCCAGATATTTAATGAGCGGCGCTTCATCTAAGCTCATGTGAAAATCGATGCCTTCGGGTGCCGATAATTCCAAACGCTTGGCAACTCTAAACCCCAGTTGATACATCTCATTGGCAGGCATTTCGAATTCGCCTTTCAGATAAGAAGCGTATTGGTTAGCATATTTTT
>JAKSCJ010000319.1 GCA_022360675.1 Lysobacterales bacterium | reverse complement strand
TCCTGACTATTACGCGCAAAAAACCTTGCCCTGTATTGATGGACTCGACGGCTTTGAGCTCTTGGTAACCGCCGATGATGCGCAAACGATGGACGCCCAGCGCTTTCGTTTGAATCCTCCTACTAAATTACTGAAACAATCGCAACAACGCTGGAGCCGCCGGCGTTTGGCGGGTAAGGTCATGTCGATTGTGCGCTTGTTCAAAAGCTTGTTTACGTTTTCGGGGGCGGTGGACTACGCTGCCTGGAAAATCCAACGCCATAGCGGTCAACCAGTGGAGATTCCAGATTGGGTACGACGTTACCCGTGGATTGGCTGTTGGGGCGTGTTGTGGCGTTTGTGGCGACGCGGCCAGTTGCGTTGAGTATTGCCAGCTCGAGTGCCTTGTTAGGCACTCGACGCGAACTTGTTGAAGTATCTGTTTACTGCTGAGTTTCGATGCTGACCACGCCACTATCGAGCCGATAAACCCGATGAGCGCACTCAATAAGTGCAGGGCGGTGCGATACGGCTAAAATGGTGAGTTCGCCGCATAATCGATGCAAGGTCTTCGCTATTCCCGCCTCACTCTCAACATCTAACGCGCTGGTGGCTTCATCTAGAATGAGTAAAGCAGGGCGTAGAACCAGGGCTCGGGCGATCATGATTCGCTGCCGTTGGCCACCCGATAATAAACCGCCACGCTCACCAACCATGGTTTCTAAACCATCGGGTAATTGCTGTACGAAAGACCATGCGTCGGCATCTTTTAAGGCCCGGATCACATCATCGGTACTAATTTCAGGATCGCCCAAGGTGATGTTATGAATCAAAGTATCGTGCAACAGTAAGGTTTCCTGCGGCACATAACCGATACAACGGCGCCAGGCTTTAACGTCGGTTTCGCTTAAGGGAAGCTGATCTAACAAAACCTGACCTTCACTCGGTGTAACCATTCCTGCCACCAGATCGACAATGGTGGTTTTACCGCTGCCTGAAGGGCCAATGAGGGTCGTCATTTGGCCTACGGGAATCGTTAAGTCGGCCTTACGTAATACCTTGTTATCCTCATAAGCTACGCTAACATCCTGAATTTGAATAGCTTCTTTTAGTTGAGGTGTGGTAGTTCCTGTGTGCACTTCGCGAGCGGCCTGGGCTTCGGCAATGGCATTTTCGATGGCGAAAAATGCACTCTCGCTCCCCGCCATTTCCTGGTATTGGCGCTGCACTTTGTTTAAATGAATTAACACGCGTACCAGAAGCAGAATCAAGGTCATCAAAGATGCGATGGGCATTTGGTTTTCGGCGTGGGTAACGTAGAAATACAAGCCGATAACACCCAGAGTTACCATCAGTGGCTCTTGAGCTGACAATAAAGCCTGTTTACTAAGCACTTGCTTTTGAAGTGCTTTGTTGAGGTTTTTGGTCTCGTTTTGTAGCACGCTATCGCCAAAGAATTCGCGCGCCATGGCTTTCAGCGGTTTCACTGAATGTAAAACATCGGTCAGGGTGGCCAGCAGAGATCGCTGTAAATCGGTTTGATTGCTGCCCGCACGACGGGTAACGCGGACCAACCAGCTTAAGGTCACAAGTACGATCAAGCCACCGCCCAGCGCACCTAAAGTGACCTGCCAGGAAACCACGAAAGCGACCGAGGCTGCGACCACCACCTGCACCATAAAACTGGCCATCCGTGCGCCTTGCAAAAAAGCTTCAGAGGCACGCATGGCCTCGGTAGCCACAGCATTGGCTAAACCACCGGTGGACTGACGATGGTAATAGCTCCAGCGAGCTTCCATCAAAGCGCGCAGCAAGCGTAAGCGCAGATCGGTGGCAACTCTGGCGACAGTAAAACCAACTTGGCTATTGGCTGTCATTAAGAGTATGGATTTCAACCACATACCAACAATCAACGTGATCGCCAACACTTTAATGGTGGGTTCGAGGTTGAAAATACCCAGTAAGTTTTCCAGCCATTCGGGCGCTTCGGGTTGAGCGCCGGTTTGTTGAATCTGATTCAACATAGGGAATAGGGCGCTCAAGCCAATTCCTTCCACCGTTCCCGAAAGAATGAGGGCAAACAAGGTTAGACTGGTGCGGGCAGGGTACTGCCGAGCTAGCGTTACGAGCAGGCGCATGTTGTCCTTGACGTAGAAATAGATGCCATCGCCAACGGCGGCGGTAACCCTAAGTTACCCGTCGTGAGGCCAAGGGCAGTGGGAATAATGAAGAGCTTGCTTGGAAATACCGAATGCTGCCTCCAGTGAGGCTTTGGTTCTCGTTGGGAACATCCGTATTTCAAGCGGGCCAAACTTCTCATTCTAACGATAGTGCGGTTAAATACCTAGCCTTTACTGTTTGTAGGCGGTTTTAGTCGCCCCCATTAGGTTTACTCGCCGAATGATTTTGGGCCAATAGTTGAGCTCGAAAGCATAGAAATATCGTGGCGTTGTGAGTGATATCAACACGCTAAGGCCAAATTTTCGCCAAACTTTCAGGTATGCTCTCACCCCGCTTAATTCTCACCACGCCAACAGTTTTAAAATCATGAATGCTGCACCAAAACTTGCGCTTATCAGCAACCCGCTGAGCTACACCAACAGCCGTAGTCGCCCGGATCTGCTCGAACAAATGGAAATACAAATAGAGCAAGCCGGTGGCTGGAGCGCCCAGGTATACGACGATGAAAGCCTGTGCGATGCCGTTAAAGTGGCTTTGGCTGAGGGTTGCAAGCTGATCATCGCCAATGGCGGTGATGGCACGATCCAAGGGGTGGCCAGCGAACTGCAACGTCAGCAACGCAGTGATGTGGCGATGGCCGTTTTACCCGGTGGGCGCACCAATGTCATTGCTGCCGATTTAGGCATGCGTGGTGCCACCGATGCCTTATTACATGCGTTGCTGCAACGTTGGCAAAACGGACAATTGCAATTAGAGAAGCGGGCGATCCTGCGATTAGCGCAAGACGAAACCCCCGATCGCTTCGGCTTTTTAGTGAATGGTGCTGGTATCGCTAATTTGATCGAAGCTTGCTGGGCTTTTCGTGAGCGTTATCGCCGCTGGGGGATGTTCGGTGGTTTTGGAACGGGCTTTTATGTGGCTATGCGTTTGATTTCGGGATTGTTGGGCGCGAGAGTTTTCCCTATTCACCAAGCCCGCTGCTATTGGAATCACGATGGAGAGGCGCAGCTGTGGAGTGATCATTTAGCGGCGTTTAGCCTCACCACCAACGAGGTTTTACCCTTGGGCGTATCTCCTTATGCAGAGCCGGGCTCCGAGCAGGCACTTAAAGGATTTAAAGCTACCGTCATTAACGGTGAGGCCACTGCGGTGGCATGGCGTATGGTTTTGGGGGCAGTGGCCAAAGGCTTAGGCTTAAGCCATGCGCGTGGCGTGATCACCGGTTTACCGCAACAGGTGATTATTGCTGCGGATCAAGAATTGCCGTATCACCTCGATGGCGAGGCTTATCGACTGCCTGCAGGGCATCGTTTAACCATTAGCCGGGCCGAAGACTTGCAGCTGGTAAGTTTTAAATAGATTCGATACTTCTGTTATTTTGCGCTCTGAATTGAGACAAAATCTGGTTCGATCGGCTAAAATATATTGTTCATTTAACCATCAACTTCCTGTTCTGGATGTGCCTTTTGATAGGTCTTTGATGCGCGTAGCGTGCTGCCTTTTGGCGCTGACCGGCTTCCCGGAATACCATTAAGAATGATTGTAAATCAATGATTAACGTTAATCTGACGTCGGAAATTGGCCAGCTAAACGCAGTTATGGTGCACCAGCCCGGTGCTGAAATTGAAAATATGACTCCGGCCACGGCGGCTGAGGTGTTATACGACGATATCATCAGCTTGCCGTTGGCTTTAGCCGAGCATCGCCGCTTTGCAGGCGTGCTGCGCCGTGTGACCAAGGTTTTGGAATTCCAAGAACTGCTGAAAGATGTCTTGGATAAACCCCAAGTCAAAGATGCCTTATTGAGTCAACTGTGCCAGTTGTATCAATGCCCCGAAGTGCATGAAGAGTTAAGCGAACTGGGTTCTTCCGACCTGGCGCGTCAGTTGTTGGAAGGTACCCCTATGCGTAAAAATACGCTGGAAAAGTACCTCAACCCGCTGCGTCACGCGATTCCACCGCTGCCCAATGCATTTTTTACTCGCGATGCCACCATGTGTGTTCACAATAAAGTGATTGTGGGCTCCATGGCGTATCGTGTGCGGGTGGCTGAAAGCTTGCTGTTAAAGGCGATTTTCAGTGCCCATCCCGAAATCAGCTCTAATGGTTTCTATTTCGATAGTACGGCCAATAAAGACAAAGCCCTAACCATTGAGGGTGGCGACTTACTGGTACTACGCGATGATTTGATCCTCATCGGTTATAGCGAGCGCACCACGGCCGCTGGTATCGATCAGCTGATGGAATCATTGGCCCAAGATGGGGCAGAGCGCCATTTTATTGTGGTGGAAATTCCTAAGCAGCGAGCCACGATTCACTTAGATATGATTTTCACGATGGTGGACCGTGATAAATGTGTGGTGTTCCCGCCGTTGATCACCGGTGCAAATTCTTGCCGTGCGATTCATATTCGCTATCAAAACCGTAAAGTGGCGGGGATTCAAGAATATCCGGGTTTGTTACAGGCATTGAAACAGCAGGGCTTAGATTTACAACCCATCAATTGTGGTGGTAATGACCCGTTCCAGCAAGAGCGTGAGCAGTGGGCGAGTGGGGCGAATTTCTTCGCTTTTGGTCCCGGTCATATCATTGGTTACAAGCACAATATTCACACCGTAAATGCTCTGAGCGAAGCGGGTTTTGAAGTGATCGAAGCCGACGATATCATCACTGATAAAGTCCAACTGCAATCCGAGCAACCCAGCGTAGTGGTTATGGATGGTTCTGAACTGAGCCGCGGCGGCGGCGGTTGCCGCTGTATGACCATGCCTTTATCTCGCCAATCGGTGGCTTGGTAAGCACCGCTCGAAAAATCCGCCTTTCAAGGAAGGCCTTTCTTTACACCTAATCATTTAGTTGCAGTTCTGAAGCATGGCTTCAGAACTGCCTTTCGTATATCCAAAGACTGCAACGTTTATTATGTTAAGTTGCGTGCATTTCTGGCGCTTCGATCATCTGCGTAACAAGTATTATGTTAAATCTTGGTGTCGCACTTGTATATGCACGCTTGGTAGTTCGGGTGATTAAAATACATAAAGTATATTATGTAAAATAATAATATCCTAATTACCCACCCAAACCCTCCTATTTTCGGTAAGTCACTAGGTCAGCAGGGGAATGTGCAGCTTATTTTTTGTCTGGCGCTTTGTGGGATGCTAACCATTGTGGAGGCGGTGGGCACGTTTCCGAGCTTTTTACTCGCTATCGATGAAATGCCCTTCGATCATTCGGCTACCGAATTTTTTGGCGGCGTCTAATATCGCATCGCTCTTGTGGGGATTATCGATTGTACGCGCCAGTACCATGCCACCTACGCATAACGACGACAAAACTAACGCCATTTCTTGACGCTCTTCATCGCTGTTTTCGGTAAAGGCGTTTTTAAATACCTGGCTCATACGTTGCATCAGTGAACCATAGGCCTCACGGCTTTCGGGCCCTGAGCGGGAAATATCGGAGGGGAGGGCGACCATGGGGCATTGTAGGCCCACGTTTTCTAAGTGCATATTGGATAAATAAACATCCAATAAAGCATGGGCGATTTCACGCTGATTGAGCTTTTCTTGATCAATACAATAACGACTGTTCTTGTCTTCAATCGGTGCTTTAAATGTTTCGATTGCCTCGGTAAATAACGCATCTTTGCTGCGAAAATGATAATAAAACCCGCCGCGTGTTAAGCCGGCATCGGCCATAATTTCATCAATAGAAACCTCGTTAAATCCTTTTTGGTTAAACAGACTACGAGCGCTATTGATGATGCGTTGGCGAGTCTTGATTTTATGCTCGGGTGCGTACGGCATGGCTTCCTCTTTGTGTCGATGCACTTCTACGTTTCACCGCAAAAATACCACGAACTTAAAATATGTTCTTGAACATAAATAGTGCTTTGATACATTCACTTCTGCCCACAGGGCTGTGCCCAGCCATGGATAGATGTCTGGGTTTTCTGTTGACTCCCCTAAAAGATCATTGAAATGGAGATGCGCCATGAGTGCTGAATTGAAAGTCAGCGGTGTGCCGCTTTCGCCCTATGCGAAGAAAGTACTGGCAGTTTTACGATTAAAAGGGATGCAATTTACGCTGGATCCGGTGACGCCGCTGGAAGAATCAAAGACGCCCGAATTTATGGAAAAAAGCCCTTTGGGCAAGATTCCCTTTATCGAGCATGGCGATTTCGTGACGCCCGATTCTAGTGTGATTTGCGATTATCTGGAGAGTATTCATCCCGAATCGCCGGTGTATCCGCAAGAGCCTAAGCAACGCGCGCGCGCATTGTGGTTTGAAGAATATGCCGACACCCGCTTGTTTCAAGTGTTTGTTGGGGGCTTATTCGCTGAATTAGTGCTTAAACCCAAACTGTTGAAGCAGGATACCGATCAAGAAGTTGTCCGCGCCGCTTTGGAAGAAGGCGTGCCTGAGGTGTGTACTTATTTAGAGAAAGTGCTGCCAAAAGAAGGGTTCCTATTTGGTGAGCAAATTCAACTTGCCGATATCTCATTAGGTGGTACTTATATCAATGCGCGGCATGCTGATTTCCGTATCGATGCTGAGCGCTGGCCCACCACAGCGGCTTACTTCGATCGTGTATTGGCCACCGATGTGATGCAGCAAGCACAAGCCGATGATGCCGCGTTATTCCAGAAGTTTGCGGCCTAATCGGTAGCTCAGCGCTTACTCCTGTGGTCGTCCTCCCGTGACCACACCGAGCTCGCCTAAGCTTTGGGTGAGCTCGGATTCTTCATGAAGCCCTAAAAGAATTGCGTGAGGCGGAGCTGAATGTAGTCGTCTCTTTCGGTAGCAAAGGCGAATTCATCGGCGCTGGCACCGGCAAACATCCGTAAGCGCAGCTCAGCTTTTAACGAATCACCCAAGCGCCGTTCTGCTTCTAAGTTAATGAAACTATTGGCATTATTGACATCGTAAGCCATGCCAAATAGTACATTGGTATCTTGAGCGTCATTTATTGACCAACGCATACCGGCGAAAATGTCATCATCAGCTAAAGTTGGTGCTTCACTCGCTGCACGGCCATCATATTGATACTCCAGCAAAAAACCTAAATCGGTTTCGCCATCATTAATCTGATAAAGCGTGTATTCAAAGCCGCCGACGAATGCAAAAAAGGTGTCTTCGGGGGCATCGCGAACAATGGCTTCCAACTTCCACAGCCAGGCATCGCCGGTGTATTGCAGATCCAAGCCATATTGATCGATCTCATCGTATACAGGGCGGAAGACTTCGTTGGCCGGATCGAATTGCAGGCGAGGTTCACGATTATTACCGTGGAACCAGTACACGCCCACGTCTACGTTGCCGAAGTAGTGACTATAGCGAACAGCAAAGTCTAACTCGTTCTCGCTGGCATCGTCGGTAAAAATGGGTCGATCTTCGTCAACAGGGAAGGGTCCACGTAAGCGGCCATCACGTCCTGGGAAACTGCGCTGGCGAAAATAAGGCAGCAAAAAAGCGCTGATTCGCCCCCAGTCACGCTGAAGGTTCAGGTTCACCATAGGTTGACCCAGTTTATCTTCCTCGTCGGGGTCTTCGACAAAATCGGTTTGGTTAACGACATCGACCAAATGACGAGACTCGGTGACGCCCCAAAACACTTTGTTTACACCAACCAAAACGTCCCAATCGTTGCCTTCATAGGCCCAATAGGCTTCGCGTAAATCTAAGTGCGTGCGTTGATCGTCCACACTATCGAGCCGGGCGTAGGGAATAATACTGACAGAATGATCACCCGACTCGCTACGCCAACGAACCTCCGGTTCAATCAATAAGGAGGCCTGGAAATCTTCATTTTGGCCGGGAAAACGACCCGAGTTTAAGAACGCACGGGTTTCCGCCCCCACACTGGCCGACCAATCCCACTGGGCGAAGGCATTGTGTGTCGGTAAAACACCAATGATTATGGCTA
>JAKSCJ010000006.1 GCA_022360675.1 Lysobacterales bacterium | reverse complement strand
CGGCCGCCCATTTGCGAGGCCGAAGCCAGTGGTCGTGTGATCGATCTCGCGCATCAAACGGGCTCGGCTTTGTACATCGTACACATGACCTGCGAAGAGGCGTTGAACAAGGTCCGTTTAGCCACCCATCGTAATCAAAAAGTGCATGTGGAAACCTGTGTTCAATATCTCTTGTTAGATGAATCGCTGTATTTCCAAGACGGCTTTGAAGGCTCTAAAGTGGTGATGAGCCCGCCGCTGCGTAAACCGAAAGATCAAGACGCCCTGTGGGCCGGTATGCGCCAAAACCTAGTGCACACGGTGGCCACCGATCACTGCCCGTTTTGCATGGACCAAAAGGAAATGGGTAAAGACAGCTTTGCCAAAATTCCCAATGGTGCACCGGGCGTTGAACACCGGATGGAACTGATGTTCTCTGAAGGTGTTTTAAACGATCGTATCTCGCTGAATAAGATGGTGGATGTTACCTCCACCGCACCGGCGAAGATCTTCGGTTTATTCCCACGTAAAGGCACTATTGCGGTGGGCTCCGATGCCGATATCGTGATTTTCGATCCGCTGAAGAAGCACACCATCAGCGCCAAAACCCATCATATGAACTGCGACTACTCGGCCTACGAAGGTTGGGAAGTGCAGGGCAAATGTCGTTCCACTATTTTGCGTGGCAAAGTGGTGATTGACGAAGGCGAGGCCAATGTGGAAGAAGGCTACGGTCAGTATTTATCGCGTGAGCCTTATACCAACCACTAAACAAAATCATCATCCGATACCTGAGGTGTAACTCGGGTATCGGGTGGTGTTCATTATTGATATTCGCTGGCGAAAGACCAGCACATCCTTAAGGTGCTTCCTACCACGAGCCATGAACACGAGCGATGAATGTTCGAAAGGGGTTTCGTTATTCAACGTTGATGTGGTTCGCTAACTTATTGCATAGCTAGATGAGTTAACCGGGGAAACATAGCACCTAAGGATGCCACGAGAAGAAGATTTAAGGATTAACCATGCCAAGACCTGTTAAATGCGGCCTCATTCAAATGGCCAACAAGCTCGATACCGCTGCTTCTTGCGAAGAACACCGCAAAGCGATGATCGATGCACACATTCCGTATATCGATAAAGCGGGCGAGCAAGGGGTGCAGATCTTATGTTTTCAAGAGATCTTTACCGGGCCGTATTTCTGCCCCTCGCAAGATACTAAATGGTATGGCATGGCCGAAGCCATTCCCGATGGCCCCACCACCCAGCTGATGTGCGAATACGCTAAAAAGCACAATATGGTGATTGTGGTTCCAATTTACGAAGTGGATATGGCCGGCGTTTACTACAACACCGCAGCGGTGATTGATGCCGACGGCACCTACTTAGGCAAATACCGTAAAAATCACATTCCGCAAGTGGCAGGCTTTTGGGAGAAGTACTTCTTTAAGCCCGGCAATATGGGTTATCCCGTATTTGATACCGCCTACGGCAAAGTGGGTGTGTACATTTGCTACGACCGTCACTTCCCCGATGGCGCACGCTGCTTAGGCTTAAACGGTGCCGATATTGTGTTTAATCCTTCGGCTACGGTGGCGGGTTTATCCCAATACCTGTGGGAGTTGGAGCAACCGGCCCATGCCGTGGCAAATGGTTACTTTGTAGGGGCCATTAACCGGGTGGGTGAAGAAGGCCCGTGGAACATCGGTAAGTTTTATGGTTCGTCTTACTTTGTTGATCCACGCGGGCAAATCATTGCTCAAGCCAGCGAAGATGAAGACGAATTATTGATCGCCGAATGTGATTTAGACATGATCAAAGAAGTACGCGATACCTGGCAGTTCTATCGTGATCGCCGCCCTGAAACTTATGATCGTTTGGTGGATTTATAAGCCACTACTATTGCTTATTGAAAGCACAATCGATTCATATGGGTGGATGCAGGCAGCGTATTGAATGATGCGCTGTTTGCTCAAGCAGGGAATAACATGAATACCATACGCGCCACTGAAGGCAGCAACGAGACCGGGCATAGCACCGACGACTTAGTTGCACGCCGTAAGCAGCATTTTTTACCCACCGCGCTCACCTATCACCAAGAGCCTTTGCAATTGGTGAAAGCGCAAGGCGAATACGTGTGGGATGAACAAGGTCGACGTTACCTCGATGGAATCGGCGGCATTGTGTGTATCTCGGCCGGGCATAATCACCCGCGCATTAAAGAAAAACTCATTGCCATGTTGCAGAATGACGAAATTCAGCACACCAGCATGTTGTATGTGAGTTCCTACCCGGTGGAGCTGGCCGAACAAATTCTGGCCGAAGCGCCCGATAACATCACCCGCGCTGCCTTTACCAACTCCGGTAGCGAAGCCAATGAGTTGGCCTTTTTAGCCGCACGCCAGGCCACTGGCGAAAGCATGGTGATTAATCTACGCCATTCGTACCACGGTGGCACCAGCGCGGCCTTGGCGCAATGTGGTCATCACAACTGGCGCTTCCGTAATCAACCGGTAAGTAATACCACCAGCGCGATGGAACCTTACTGTTATCGCTGCCCGTTTAATAAAACGGCGGATAGTTGCAGTTTGGAATGCGCGAAGAATGTGGAAACCACCATCCAAACCACTACCCATGGGCGCATCGCCGCCATGATTGTAGAACCGGTGATGGGCGTGGGCGGTTTCATCGCACCGCCTAAAGAATACTTCGACGAAGTCACCCGAATCGTGCACGAGTACGGCGGTAAATACATCAGCGACGAAGTACAAACAGGCGCTGGCCGCTGCGAAGGCGATTTCCTGCTCACCAAGAGCTTAGGTATCAACGCCGATATGGTCACCATGGCCAAAGGTTTTGGTAATGGTGCCGCCATTGGCGCGGTGTTGATGGATGAAGATTCTGCTTCCAGCATGGCCGGTAAATTGCACTTCAACACCTTTGGTGGCGACCCTTTCCAAACCGTACAGGCCAAACTCACCATGGATGTGATCCGTGAGGAGAAGATGGCAGAAAACGCCGTGGCGATGGGCCAGCGTTTAATGGACGGCTTAAAAGGCTTGATGAACGAGCACGAGATCATCGGCGACGTGCGTGGTCGTGGCCTGCTGATGGGTATGGAGCTGGTGAAAGATCGCAACACCAAAGAACATGCCACGGCTGAAACGGCTGCCTTGATGGATCGCTGTAAAGATCATGGCTTGCTGTTAGGCAAGGGCGGTTTGTTCGGCAATGTGCTGCGCATCGCACCACCCATTAGTGTGAATGAGCAACAAGTGGATGAAATGATCAGCGTGATTGATCGTTCGCTACACGAACTGCGGAGTTAGCCATGTCGAGCATTAGCCAGCCCGCTGCGAGTTTGGATACAGGTTCCAAATCGCAGGCCTCCGCCAGCTACTCATCCCGGCTCATCAACGAAGATATCGCCCCGGCCCGCGACGCGCAAAAAACCTGGGGCGTGGTGAATTTCTTCGCGCTGTGGGTGGGTATGGCCGTGTGTATTCCCACCTATATGATTGCGGCCTCGTTAATCCAAGGCGGCATGAGCTGGTGGCAGGCCATGCTGACGGTGATGCTGGGTAATGTGATTGTGCTGATTCCGATGATCTTAAGTGGTCATGCCGGTGCCAAGCATGGGGTGCCGTTTCCGGTCTTTGCGCGTGCCTCGTTTGGTATTTTCGGTGCCAATATTCCCGCTCTGCTGCGGGCCATCGTGGCCTGCGGCTGGTTTGGCATTCAAAGCTGGATTGGCGGTTCGGCGCTGTACACCATTGTCTTGATCATGTTCCCCGGCGTGGCCGAAGCGCCCACCTTAATGCCCGACTGGATTGGCGTGTCGCTGGTGCAGTTTGTGTGCTTTATGGTGTTTTGGGCCATCAATATTTATTTGATTTGGCGCGGAGTGGAATCCATCAAACATTTGGAAACCGCCGCCGCGCCGTTTTTAATCTTGTGTGGTTTGGGTTTATTGGCCTGGGCTTGGACAGCGGCGGATGGCTTTGGCCCGATGTTGGATACGCCGTCGAGTTTTGCCAGCTCGGGGGAGTTTTGGCAGTTCTTCTTTCCCTCGCTCACCGCCATGGTGGGTTACTGGGCCACGTTGAGCCTGAATATTTCCGACTTCACCCGCTATGCGCGCAGCCAACGCTCGCAAATGGTGGGCCAAGCGCTGGGCCTACCCACCACGATGACATTGTTCGCGTTCATCGGCGTGGCGGTAACCAGTGCCACGGTGGTGATTTATGGCGAGGCCATTTGGGATCCGGTGGTGCTGGTGCGGCGTTTTGATTCGCCCGTGGTGGTGTCGTTTGCCATGTTGGCGGTGGTGATTGCCACCTTATCGACCAATGTGGCGGCCAATGTGGTGGGGCCAGCCAACGATTTCTCGAGCCTTTGGCCCCGCAAGATCGACTTCAAACGCGGTGGTTATATCACCGGTGTGATTGGCATTGTGATGATGCCGTGGAAACTGCTGGCCGACCCAAGCGGCTATATTTTCACTTGGTTGATCGGTTATTCCGCCTTGCTAGGCCCCATTGTGGCCATTTTGCTTACCGACTACTTCGTACTCAGGCGCTGCCATTTAGAGACCCCGGCGCTGTATCAGGCCGAAGGTCAATATCGCTACCAGCGCGGTTTTAACGCACGGGCGCTGGCGGCCTTTGTGTTGGGTGTTTTGCCCAACTTACCGGGCTTTTTAGTGCAGCTGGGCGTGCTGAACGCCAACGACTGGCCGTTGATGGCCAATCTGTACAGCTATGCCTGGTTTATTGGCTTTGCCATTGCCGCGCTGAGTTACTGGATTTTGATGCAGCTAGGCGGTGCTTCGGCATCGAACCCCGCTGCCGTACAACAAGGAGGCACGGTATGAAGCCGTCCCACGATATTGCCAGTGGTCGCTTGGATGCGGCCACCATCGCCGATCAATTCTGCGATTTACACCCACGCTTAACTGACCTACAAGCCCAGGCCGAATCGGCCCGTTGCTTGTTCTGCCACGATGCCCCCTGCATTGAGGCTTGTCCCACCGAAATCGATATTCCGCAGTTTATTCGTAAGATCCAAAGCGGCAATACCACCGGTGCGGCGGTGGATATTTTGCGCCAAAACATTATGGGTGCCACCTGCGCCAATGCCTGCCCGGTGGAAGAACTGTGCGAACAGCAATGCGTGCGCAACACTGCCGAAGACAAACCCGTCACTATCGGCCGCTTACAGCGTTATGCCACCGATCATCTGCTGGAAAAAGGCATGCAGCCGTTCACCCGCGCTGCCAATAGCGGTTTGAAAGTGGCGGTGGTGGGTGCCGGACCTGCAGGTTTGGCCTGTGCCCATCGTTTATCCATGCATGGCCATCAGGTCGATGTGTTTGAAGCCAAGCCCAAGGCGGGTGGTTTAAACGAATACGGCTTGGCCGCCTACAAAATGGTGGACGAACGCGCCGCCAAAGAGGTGGATTTTATTCTGGAGCTGGGCGGTATCGAGATTCACTACGAACAGCAGTTAGGTCGCGATATTAGCTTAGAAAAACTACGCCAAGACTACGCCGCCGTGTTCTTAGGATTAGGCCATAACGCGGTGAACCGCTTAGGCCTGGATGGTGAAGATGTGGCCGGTGTGATCAACGCGGTGGACTACATCGAGCGTATTCGCCAGGAAGCGCTCAGTGCGATTCCCGTGGGGCGTCGGGTGGTGGTGATCGGTGCGGGCAATACCGCCATCGATATCGCCGTACAAATGAAGAAGCTGGGTGCCGAGCAAGTCACCATGGTGTATCGCCGGGGCCCAGAGCAAATGGGGGCCACCTGGTACGAGCAAGAACTGGCCCAAACCAATGGCGTCATCATTGAATGCTGGGCGCAGCCCGCAGCCGTGATCAGCGATGCCGGTGGCGTGACCGCCATGCGCTTCCAGCGCACAAAGCTAAATGATGAAGGCCGCCTGGAAAGCCTGGACGAACACTTTGAAGTGCCCGCCGATATGGTCTTTAAAGCCATCGGCCAGCATTTCGATAGCGCTTTGTTCAGCAACGATGCAGGTGCTGAAGGCTTGGAGTTCGACGGTCGCCGCATTGCTGTAGACGCCTTGGGTGCCACCGCCGTACCCGGCGTG
>JAKSCJ010000163.1 GCA_022360675.1 Lysobacterales bacterium | reverse complement strand
GGCTGCACCAAAAGGAACTCGCCGCCACACGCCAGTGTGTCTTAAAGAAAAAAACCTTGATAGGTGGCGAAACAAAAACAACACACTCGCTAAAAACGAGTAATCATTTTTTTCCACCGACTAATTGCACTAAACTCACTCACCGCCAAACACTAAGGTACCTTAGAAAAAGAAGGCCTATTATAGAGACGAAGCGATATACAGAAACCGCCTTAAAAGTTTCAACAAGCGCTACGATATACATTCGATAAATACCACCCCAAACACTTCCTTAAAAAACCATCAGACAATAAAAAAGCGATGCATTGCTACATCGCTTTAAGGCTAAAAAGCTATTCGGCGCAGGGGGACTTTAAGCCTGCTAATTAACCCGGTCTGCACGGGCAACTTTACTAAGGGGTAGTGGGTTGCTGTGCGTTTTTTTCTTATTACTTTTAAGGGGTGCCGTTATAATTTATAACCAATAGTTATTGTGAACGGCATAGGCTAGAGCGACTGAAAAATCATCTCGCCTCTCAGGTTAATTAAGGCGCTTATGATCATTATCCCTAACTTGACCCAAGCTCTCGATGTATCCGTATAATTCGAAGCTCACGGGGATGCATCTTAACGATGATCCTCAGGCTAAGGAAGAGGGACAAAGTAACAATGAGCAAGGATACAAAGGCTGCAGTCGAGGAATTAATATGCAGCTTGTTTGTGGAAGTATTAGAGTTAGCGAAAATTCACGGAATTACGATTAAGCGCATGCGTGAGTTGTTGCCGGTAACCCAATTACAGGCATTAGAACAAGCGGGTTATAGCCAAACTGAAATGGTGGCTGAAAGCGGGTATACGCGAAAGTCCATTCGCAAGATATTAAGTAAGCCGGTGCAAACGCATTGTATTCATCCATTGGATCAGTTCATCGCTAATTGGGATGCCGACCCACAATTTCCCGATTGCCTGCCGATGGAAGGGCAGTTCCCTAGCTTTGAACATCTGCACGATGTCTATGGGGGCGAGTTTACCGCGCCGGGCTTGTTGAAGTTACTTAAAGAACGTTCCTTAATTGCTGTTGAAAATGGTCAAGTAACTTTGCTGCCTGATCGTTCAGTCACGGCACATACCGAAGTGGAACGGGTTAAAGCCGCGCAGTTTTCTATTCGTGCTTTGTTTAAAACACTCCGACACAATATTGAGAACCCTGACCAACCGCTGACCGAACGTCGCATTTGGAGCTCTACTATTCCCGCCACGCAATTAGCTGAGTATCGCGCTACGGTGTCGCAAGCCAATCAAGTACATCGAAAAAAACTGATGCAAATCATGGAGCAGTTTCAAGTCTCTCCCGAAAATGCTACCGAGGCCCAATGTATGAAAGCGGTGGGCTTGGGAATGTACTGGTTTGAATTGAATGAAATTTGACGCAGCTGGTGTATCATGTGGGCATGGGTACAAAGTACCCATGGATCGGATTTGGAATCAATTTAAGGAGAGACTGCTATGCAGCGTAAAGGGATCGTTTTATTAGTGTTAGTTTCATTACTCATGTCTACCCAAGTTATGGCGGGTGTCGATTCAGGAACCGGCGGTGCCCCGGAAAATTCTGTGATCGATGATGTCATGAATTTACTGATGGGTTTGTGGCCGTTTTAAGCCCGGCTCACTAACTTAAATACCGACGGCATCAATACGATACCCATTCGGTTAATAACAAAGAAAACACGGATACCGCAGGCTGTTTGAGTCAACAGCAGCTTGAATATCCACCATTGACGCGAGAACGCATTCGCCACCACGAGGTAAACCTTACCTTTACCCTGTGGTGGCGAAATATTTTGTGGCAACATTTTCACACAAGCTTTGACATCATCTCGATAGCACCCCGGCTATTATTGAGAGATGAATAACTTAGCTATTGTCTGGTTACGCCAAGACTTACGCGTTACCGATCATCCCGCCTTAATGTATGCCTGCCAACATGCTCGGCAGGTGCTACCGCTGTTTATCTGGGATCCCGTATCTGAAGGCCAGTGGTCGCCGGGCGCTGCTTCGCGTTGGTGGCTGCATCATAGTTTGCAGCGTTTAAGTGTGCAGATGGAATCACTGGGCTCGCCGTTATGGATTGCCCAAGGCGATAGCGAAAACATTCTCAAAACGCTGAGTGCCGAATTCAATGCCGACTTGGTGGTGTGGAATCGGCGCTACGAACCCAATGCTATTCAACGCGATGCACACATAAAAACCTCACTGCGAGCCGCCAAGGTTCAATGTGAGAGTTTTAACGGCAGCCTATGGCATGAGCCCTGGACCATTAAAACCGGTAAGGGTGATCCCTTCAAAGTTTTCACGCCCATGTGGAAATCCATGTTGAAAAACTGGCAGGTGGAAATGCCCATGTCTGCCCCTGAGAAGATTCCACCGTTGCTTTCCCAGCCCCGGCATTCCGTATTCACCGCATTAGAAGCCCTGGCATTACTGCCCAGGCGTGACTGGGCCGACGGTTGGCTAAAGCGTTGGCCTGTTGGTGAGCTAGGCGCCCAGCAACGCTTGCATGAATTCTTGGAGCAATCGGGTAGCGCCTATCAAGATCGCCGCGATTATCCGGCCGAGCCCGCTACTTCGCGCTTATCACCCCATTTACACTTTGGCGAAATCTCGCCCCGGCAAATTGTCGCCGCCTGTGCCGATCAGGGCCTGCCACCAAGTAACAAAGGTGTTTTGGGGTTTTTGCGGGAAGTGGCTTGGCGTGAATTCGGCTATCACCTGATCTACCACTGGCCAGAGAGCATCGACGACGCCTGGAACCCACGCTTCAAAAGTTTCCAGTGGCGAAACGACGATTACCAGCGCGACCTTCAATGCTGGCAACGGGGTAACACAGGGATTCCTATGGTTGATGCTGGCATGCGCGAACTCTGGCACAGCGGTTGGATGCACAACCGTGTGCGTATGATCGCAGCTTCCTTTCTCACCAAGAATTTACTTATCCCTTGGCAAGAAGGTGCTCGCTGGTTCTGGGACACTCTCGTCGATGCCGACCTGGCCAACAACAGCGCTGGCTGGCAATGGACCGCTGGCAGCGGTGCCGACGCCTCGCCTTTCTTTCGCGTTTTCAACCCAGTCACCCAAGGTCAAAAATTCGACGCCGATGGTGAATACATTCGACGTTGGATTCCCGCATTAGCACAAGTACCGGCTAAATGGATTCACTGCCCTTGGGACGCACCGGACGACGTATTACGCCAAGTCGGCGTTGGTTTGGGTGAGGATTATCCCTGGCCTATGGTGGATTTGAAGGGAAGTCGCCAGCGGGCTCTGGCGGCTTATGAGGGGGTAAAGGGGAAGTGATTTTGAATTTTGGTGCTGGGAGTATGTTCTGATTTTTGTTGTCGCCGCCTAGAGACATGTATCTTTTGTGATGCCCCTGTGCGGCGGCGAGGTATTTTTCCCAACAGCGGGAAAAGTACCCAAAAGCGCCTTGAATTTTTAAATCGAGTTTTGTGTGAGCGTGAAGCTCACGGCACACGCATTCAAAGGCTCTTAGCCTATGAATGCTTGCTC
>JAKSCJ010000514.1 GCA_022360675.1 Lysobacterales bacterium | reverse complement strand
GACACGCCACCGATAATCAATTCACGCAAGCGCTTGACGACTGCCAGCAACAATAAAGCCTCGGCTGGCAAACCTAAGAACAGGCCCACCGCCATTAAACCCGCCTCTTGAGCACCAATGCCTGCGGGAATAATAAATGCTGCCGCCCGCGCGCCCTGAGAAAGGCTTTCCAAGGCTATGGCGTGCAACAAGCCCGCCTCAACACCCTGCCACTGCAAGACGATCACCACCTCTAAAGCCCACAAGAAGCGGAAACCCATTCGCCACCCCGCAGCTTGCCACCACAAACTTTGACGCCGGTACATGAGGCGCAAAGCAGCATCAACACGGGCAGCACGCAGATTCATCAAGCTTTCTTGCTTAGAAAAACGCGCCAGCTTCGCCGCAAGACCTGAAAATATACCCACGGTTTGCAACTTATAGAAGACAAACACCGCCCCCACAAATATCACCGCACCAATTAATGCCTGCCACCAACCATCGGCGCGGCCACTGAGAATGACCAGGCAGCTCAAACCAACCATGGTAAACAGGCCTTGGGTGGCCACTTGCAGGGTTTTATCGCCGACTAAACTAGCGATGAGCGCATACGGGTTCCAACTACGGCGCAGTGCCAGGCGTAGCTTAACCACCTCGCCCCCCACCATGGCCACAGGCAGCAACCAGTTCACGCCCATGCCAATCCAAGTCATCACGTAGCTGGTGGTAACAGGAGGGCGCTTTCGTTTAGGGAAAAGACATAGCCAAGACATATTGCCGGCAAACATCGGCACGAAATACCACAGCAAAACCCAGGGCAATACCGGCAAAATCGCGACGAGGTCGTGCCCCTCTAAGGTGGTACCCGCTTTTTGCCACAACCAGTAGAGCAGGCCTATACCGATGCTTAAGCCAATCGTTGCGTACAGTGCCATACCCCAACGACTAGGGCCACGGGCCTTATCAGCCCGGGCCTGCGCATTCGTTTTAAGCATTTTTCTTGGTATTCAGTAAAGCGGGAAGCACCACCAAAGTGGTCAGCACGACAAGGCTTAATCCTAAGGCCAGGACGATACCCATAGATGCCGTACCCGTATGCGGCGAAAAGGCCAAATTACCAAAGCTAAAAGCCGTGGTGAGCGCGCCAAATACAATTCCACGGGCGGTAGCGGTGCGTAGCACATTACCACCGGGCAGTTCGCCATTACGGTGGCGGTAAACCAAATGAATACCGTTATCGACACCCACGCCTAGCAATAGCGGTAACGCCACCACATTGGCGAAATTAAAGGGGATATCCAAAAACACCATCAAAGCAACGGTAATAACGCCACCCAGCAGGAGTGGAGTGAGAATCTTCAAGGCCGCAGCGATATTACGGATCAGCACAAGTAAGATCAGACTAATGCCCAGTAAAGCCCATAAAATTGCCTTTTGGAAAGCATCGCTAATCGCTTCACCCGAAACCAGTTGAATGACTGGAGCCCCTGTTACCGTGGGGTCAATACTCTGCACTTCAGTTACAAAATCTTGTAACTGTGCGACTTCTGAGGCATCTGTTTCCGGAAAAATCTGGATCAGATAGGTGCCTTGGCGGCTCAGCCAACGGTGTAGTAGTTGATCGGGCATGCTTTCTACCGCGATCACATCTTGCACCGATAACGCAGCAGCCAAACGCTCCATAGTTACCGGTAGCAGCCCCATCAAAACGTTGCCCATTTGGTTAAATACCACGACGTCTTCACGTTCTTGATAACGGGTTTTCAGTAACTCCAAAGCATTTTTCAGTGCCACTTCGGTATGCACTTCAGGCTCACCCAATAAGGCAAGTAAACGATCGATAGCAGCCAAATGCTCGACAACAGAGCGATCTTGAGGGGCGTAGTCGGCATTCAGTAGCTCGGGGCCCAACAGCCAATTCACATCGTCGAGCAGTAGCAGTTTATCGTCCTGCTCTTGGGGCAGAAAGTCGAACAAATTAAGCACCCGCCCCACTGAAGGTAGCTCACGAAGTTCGGCACTGATACGACGTGCGTCTTCTTCCGTATCAACCAAAGCTTGTAAATTACGATGACCCGTATCTCGCTCACTCAATAAACGGCGCAGTGTAATGACTGACTCAGCCTGCGGATCTCGCAAGTTCAAAGGGTCACTGTCGAAGACAACTTGTGAGGCCGCAACACAAGCCAGCACGCCCAGCACCAGTGCACCCCAACGTAGTTGATGTGAGAAACGAAGCGGCCAGTCCAGTAAACCACCGCTTTTTGGTGGCGGCGGTACTCGCTCGGCACCAACCTTATAGCGCACAGTAAATAACGCCATTAAGGCTGGCAGCAAGGTGTAACTGACGATCAAGGTCACCAACATCGCACAAGCGGCGATCAAACCCAGCTCGGCAACCCCTTTAAACTCGGTGGGAATAAATGCGGCAAAACCAATTGCCGTAGTCATGGCACTCAAAATTAAAGCGCTACGTAAACCCGTGCCTGCTGCGATGATGGCCATGTTTGCGCTCATACCCGAAACGCAGAGCTCGCTATGGCGTAGTAAGTAGTGGATCGCGTAGTTCACACCAAGGCCGACGTATAAAACCGTAAAGGCCACCGAGACTAAATTTACTCGTCCTACCACAACAGCGGCCAAGCCCGCGGTAATCAGCAGTCCAACCAGCAGAGCAATCAATGCGATCAATACTTTTTTCATCGACCGCAAACCCAACCACATGATCAAAGCCACAAACATTAGCGACATGAGGCCCGCCTTCTTGGCGCCGGTGAGTACGCTTTGTAGCTCTTCGTCTGCCAAAGCAACGCTACCGGTTATCCACATCCGTACCGGGCCTTTGTTTAGCCCCAGTTGAGTGCGGATTTCGCGTAATGCTTCCAAAGCATTACGACCGGCACGGACTTTGCCGTAGTCGAGTTGCGGACGCACGATGAGGGTTTCACGGTAAATGCCACCGTTTTCGCGCCGATTACCCAGTAAACCCTGCCAAGACAGCGGTGTATGACGGCCGTTTAAGGTGCCATAAACCGAGCGTGCCACCGCATCATCGAGCTCGGTGAAGTCGGCACCCAACGCTGCCGCATGCTCACGAGCATCGGCCATTAAATTTAATAAGCCAGGTAAGCTGGGGTTTTGGTTGAGGCGCGCCAACAACGGTTGTGCGGCACTCAGCCGGTTTCCGAGCCGGTTGAGGGCATCGATATCCCGAAACAACAAACCGTGGCGCTGAAGGTACTCATCACCTTGGGGCCAGTCGATCGAGGGAAATAACTGCGCTTTGGCACGCATACCCTCGCGCACCTCTTTGGCTGCGGCATAGGCTTCTTCGGGCGTGGAGCCTTCAATAATGACTAAAACCGTACGAACCTGATCGGGAAACTCATCGCGATAACGGTCGTAGCTGGATCGAAAAGGCAGGCTTTCGTCCAACATACCCACAGGATCGGTGTTCACACCCAGATGCTTGCTGGCATACAGACCGCTCAGCAAGGTGACCAAGGCAATAACAAGTAAAACCGGTATCGGTTTACGTACCACCCACACCAGCCAAACGCTAAAGTAGCGCCCGCCCCAGCTACTTGGCGAATCAGTCATTTTCTAGTTGTTGCTCTTGGGTTGCCATCGTTTCTATGACACCACTCATACCCGATTTCTTAAAAATACCGCTGTACTGGGTACGCTTTAATGCTAAGTCGCTCACACCTTCAACGATGATATTGACGATTTTCCATTCATTGTTTTCGCCCAGCAGCAAATAATCGAACACAATCGCCTCTCCATCTTTTTTGATGAAGTGGCTACGGACCCGGGCCCGGCGTTGCCCTTGAGCATCGCTATTTTTCAGTTCAAAGGATTCGCCTTGATATTTTTTGAAGCGAGCCGCGTAATTGGTGCTACTGAGCTTGCGAAAAGCTTGTTTGAAGGCGTTGCGATCGCTATCGGGAAAGCTCAGCCACTGCGAGCCAAAGATAAAGCGCCCCATACGCTCGTAATTTAACGAGGCATCCACGATGGGCGCTAAAGTGCGCCGTCTCTGCTCAAGCCCTTGTTCTGCGCCATCTTTCATCGACTGAATAAGCGCCTGTTCAAGTTGTTGTACCACCGCCAAAGCAGA
Source organism: Lysobacterales bacterium (assembly GCA_022360675.1). GTDB lineage: Bacteria > Pseudomonadota > Gammaproteobacteria > Xanthomonadales > Wenzhouxiangellaceae > JAKSCJ01. The sequence continues at coordinate 4,951 of JAKSCJ010000514.1, read as the reverse complement.
CTCGGGCGCTTGGGCTGAAGCCATTGCACTAAAACCGATGGCAACAAGCGCCAATAGGCTGTGCAGGCAATACATCCGGAATGATTTCAAACCATTAAGTCCAAGCCGATGGTTCTTTACTGGATTCATGGATACTCCACACAATTACGGGCTAAACACTTACCGCCCGGCCAACTGCTGGCCGACGCTAGTGAGCACCGCTTGTACTTTTTTCTGTGCCTTCGCTAAAGGCCCTAATTGAGGCCAAAGCGCAGGGGTAGTCAGTACGGTTTTCGCCATTTTAAAGGGCCGTACTCTGCCAAATTCATCACAAGCCTGCACGAGAGGCTGCGGCATTACGCTATTGGCGTCATCCAACACCACACGCACGGCAAGAAATGCGCATTGATGCTTGTTGGCCACCGCTTTAATTGCCGCACTTTCCATATCAACCACTAATGCCCCGCTCTCATTATGAGCCTGTTTTTTTTCCTGGCAGGTGTTAAGGATAGACTGACAAGAATAAACCTTACCAGAACGAGGCTTTAGATCGGATAATTGAGAATATATGAATGTGCGAAGGCTGTTGGTTTTAGTGACAGTACTGGCCGTTTCAAGGCCATATATTGAGTCGGTCACGACCAGATCACCACAAACCATCTCGGAAGATAAGCCCCCAGCACTACCGAAGCTGATCAGATGAGTTGCCCCCTCTGCGATAGCACGGCGCGCTGCGGTATCTGCTCGCTCAGGGCCAATACCCGCAATATAGACTTTTGCCGCGGCCGGAAGGCAAGCTGCCTCCCAATCCATCGCACAAATAAAGCTTAGATCACTCAGTTGCCCTGCCCGCTGAGACGGCGGTATTTTGCTAGTGCCCATAGCGGGAAGAATCGTGCATAACCATGGTATTTAAGATAGAAAACTCGCGGGAATCCTGGCGCGGTAAACCAAGGTTCTTCCCATAGGCCGTCTTCACCCTGATGTTCCATTAACCAGCGAATACCTTTCTCGACGGAAGCTCGTTGGTAATCACCAGAAGCTAGAATGGCCAACAAAGCCCAAGCAGTATGGTGTGCAGTACTGAGAGAATCTTTACCGCTCAAGCTAAGATCGGCGTAGGAATCATTGGTTTCACCCCAGCCGCCATCGGCGCGTTGACGAGACTCTAACCAAATAACCGCACGCTTGAGCCACGGCTCGCGCATGTTTACGCCCGCTTGCTCTAAGGCACTCATCACTGACCAAGTGCCATAAATGTAATTAGTGCCCCAACGGCCAAACCAAGAACCATCGGGCTCTTGCTCACGTTGTAGGTAAACTAAACAGCGCTCGCGCACTGCCTTATCCTGCGCACGATTCAGGCGACCTAAAATTGCCAAAACCCTGGCGCTCACATCGGCCGTGGGTGGATCAAGCAAGGCACCGTGGTCGGCGAAAGGAATTTCGTTGAGATAATAGTAGGTATTATCGGCATCAAAAGCGGCAAATCCACCGTTACGGGACTGCATACCCGCCAGCCAGTTTGCCGATAATTCCACCGCGCCATCAAAAGGTGTCGCGTCGTTAGCAGCATCCATTGCCCAAGCAATAACAGCGGTATCGTCTAAGTCGGGGTAATGCGGATTGGCATACTGGAACGGCCAACCGCCACCGGGAACACCCGGCGCACTATCGCGCCAATCGCCTGGTTCGTCGGTGACTTGCAGCGGCAATAACCACTTTAACCCTTCTTGAGCCGCTTGCTCGGCTTCGGGTTCGCCAACTTCTTGCAGTGCCAGGCAACTTAAACCCGTATCCCAAACGGGGGATACACAGGGCTGGCAATAAGCTTCGTCGTCTTGCTCCACCACTAACTTTTCAATCGCTTTACGAGCGGTCGCGCGTAATGGGTGGTCAGGCGCGTAATCTAAGAGGTGTAGCACCAAATAAGCGTTCACCATTGCCGGGAAAATAGCACCTAAACCATCTTCACCATTCATGCGCTCAGTCATCCATTTCTCTGCGCGGTTAATCGCCAAACGACGAACACGAGCGGGAACTAATGGATCGAGTAATAAGCGCGAAGTACGTTCTAGCAACAAAAACAGACGATTTAAAGTCGAGCGTACCGGGAAATAGTCTCGCTCTTGGAACGGATCGCGCAAGAATAATTCGCGAATATCGATACCCGTGGGATTCACCGCCTTAGGCTTCAATGCATAGATGATAAACAACGGCACCATCACAGTACGCGACCAATAAGCCACTTTGCTTAAATGGAAGGGGAACCAGCGTGGCAGCAACATGATTTCGGGCGGCATATAGGGTACCGCGCGCCACGGCACTTGTTCGAACATTGCCAGGGAAATACGGGTAAACACATTCGCTCGAGCGGCGCCACCGTGAGACAAAATGACTTCACGAGCACGCCGCATATGCGGCTCATCCGGCTGATCGCCGGCAAGCTTCAATGCGTAATAAGCTTTGATAGTACAGCTTAGATCCATTTCACCGCCGTGATACAGCGGCCAACCACCATCTTCGCCCTGACGGCGGCGCAAATACACGGCCATTTTACTCTGCAACGCCGAGTCAATTTCATCCATGAAGTGCATCAATAAGATATATTCGGCTGGAATTGTACAGTCGGCCTCAAGCTCGAAACACCAGTGGCCATCGGCTTGTTGAAGTTTTAACAAACCGGTGACAGCACGGCTCACCGCCCGGTCGAGGGTCTCGCCGAGTGGGTTAGGCGCCAGTGCCTCCAATGCAGATACGATTTGGCTACGTGCTGTACTCATTGCTGCCGAGGTCTCCTTATCACAACCAACGGAACCACTGATTATTTAACCAGCGCGGCTACGTACCGTCAGTTTTGTTGTTCGCCGATTGTCTATTGCTCAACTGGGAATAGCGGCAATCTCAATTGGTTCAACTTATTTGCTTGCGTTAGCTATAAATTAGGCGTTACTTCGCCACTCTCCGACACAAGAAATGCCCGGTCAAGGGCATTTCCAGCGACAGCCAGACTGTTCAAGCACACGCGGTGCTATTTACTGTCTCTATAATCTGGAGCAGACCAGGAACTGGGCAAGGCGCTTTCATCAATACGCGTTAGCGGCAAGCCTTTACCCGCCCAACGAAACATTGCAGAAAGCATGACATTACTACGCACGCCAATGCGTACAGCAGTAATAACCTTGGCCACCTTAGAACGCGTAACTTTCACGTCCTGGCCGCTTTGGTACTCGGGATGCTCGTGAATGTTTTGCAGTGTGAGCACTGCCAAGCCAATAGCCCACAAGCAAAACTTGCGAATACCATCTTCATTACGAGGAATCATCTGCGTGTAATGCAAAGCATTTAACAAATGGCCGTGAGCAACGCCGATCATGTTGTAAAGCGCATTGGAAAAACTGCTGTTAGAGCGGCTTTTCTCAAGCTGTTCAAGGTCAATACCTTGTTCGGCAAAAATATCTTGTGGCCACCAGCAAACGCCTCGTTCCCGGTCTTCCCAGACATCTTTCAAGATATTGGTCATTTGCAAGCCTAGGCCAAACGAGGTCGCTAGCTGCATCAAGGCAGCTCTACGCTTCGCTTCTCCGCCCAGGTAATGGCAGAACAGCTCGGTCAGCATTTCACCAACCACACCGGCCACAAAGTAACAATAGTGATCGAGATCATTCAGCGCTTTAAGACCACTTAAACCCACCGAACGCTGATACTCACCCATGCCACGACACATAATGCGAACGCAGCGTAATAGGGCTTCTTGTTGCTTGGGATGCAGATTATGGGTAACCCGCAGCACCTCAGCGGTTTTTTCAATGAGATCGCGTTCTGCCGGAATAGTGGCATCAGATAGCAATGGGACTAAATCACGGGCGAATAAACGCGCAGATTCTTTACCATCTATAGCGGCGATAAAGCGTTGATGAAAGTGGTTTTTCTCATCTGCACTCAGCGAAACTTCGTCTTCGATCGTATCGGCAATTCGACACAGCAAATACGCGTTCGCTACGGCTTCATGTAAACCGTCGGGCAGTTGAGGGATCGTTAACGCAAAGGTGCGTGAAACCAGGGGCAAAATTTCATCCTGAAATTGGCGCGCGGTTTCAAGATCGATCACAGGCTCAGGAACCGCTTGTAACGACTCTTGTACAGGGTCGAGTGTTACCTGAGGGGCTGTGGTGTCTTCAGCTAGGCATGTGGAGGGGCGCATGATGGCGATGAACCTTCATCCTGTTAGTGTTCGTTAATATCATGCGATATCGCCGGTAAACAGCCATCGCACTGATTTGGGCAAGCTTATGGAATCAGCAATACCATTATAATCAGAAATACTAGCTGACCATAAAATTGCCATTCTACCAAAATATCTGACACACAATAATGACTCTAACGACTGCAAGATTACAGTCCCAGGAGTCACTATCCTTGATATTTGTTTGTCCTTACAAAGGCTGCAGCCGTCGAAATTTCCGCATATTCATAAAATGCAGAGCATCTACTCGCTGCGGCTGAACGAGACAGGACAGTCTACTGGATGTTCATTGATGAAACAAATACAAACATCCATGCTATTTGAGCATAAAGTACATTGCGACATTTTTGACTGAAGGCATTATTATGCCGGTCGATTCCCAAAAATTCACAGGATCATCACCAATGAATGCCCTTGCCAGCCACGCCGGACAACTTGTTCAGCAGTTCAATGAATACCTTGAACAAACGCTAAACGATACGCAAACGCCCGCAACTTTGCTTGAAGCGATGCGTTACAGCGCTCTGGCAGATGGGAAAAGAGTTCGCCCTTTACTGGCTTATGCCGCCGGTAATCTTTTCGATACGCCACCACAGGCCATGCATCATGCCGCCGCCGCCGTGGAACTTGTCCATTGTTATTCGTTAATCCATGATGATTTACCAGCGATGGATGACGACGATTTAAGGCGTGGTCGACCTACCTTACATATTGCCTATGACGAAG
>JAKSCJ010000249.1 GCA_022360675.1 Lysobacterales bacterium | reverse complement strand
TTTGTCTTTTAAGAACGCCAGCGGTTGCTCGGTAATGCCGGGTAAACCTGCTAAATCCACCACTTCTTTGCTGCGTTCTTGTAAGTCCAAAATCCACACTTGATGCGCGGCGGGCGCATTGCGACCCACGCGGGGGCGTACGTCTTCGATATCCACATAGCCCGAAGCGGTGACGTACAGTGGCATTTTGCCGCCACGGCCGTCGTTATGACCGGCTTTTTGTACGGCCAATAGCAGGTAGCGGCCGTCGCTAGATAAAGAACTGCCTGCCGCTTCCCAACCGCTGCCCAAATACCATGGGCCGGGCAGAATGCTGTAATCCTGGTGGCTGCGTTCTTCGCGTTGCTCGCGGCGCAACTTGGCATTGCGTTCTTGGTCTTTCAGTGTGCTGAACAAGCGTAGCTGCATATCGCGCAGGTCATCGTCTTGTTCGGCGTTGGGATCGTCGCTGAATTGGAGATCCACCACGGGGCTGATCAAGTGAGTCAGTAACTCGTACTGATACCAATCCTGACCACGTTGGAAATAAACATAGTCGCCATCGTGGCTGAAAAAGGCCTCGCGCTCGCCTTCGGGGGTGCGAGTCAGTTGGAACAGCTCGTCGTCCAGCACATTGCGCATGAACACATCGCCATCACGCGTAAAGACCACTTTGGTTTCTTGTTGGTTGTAGCGGAAGTCGCTGCCATCCACCTCGCCCCAGGCCGACAACGGCAGGGTGTGATCTTTATTGCTTGCCAGCTCGAACTGGTGCAGCTCGCGCAGTTCGCTGCCCTGCTCTTTGATGCGGTAGTACACGTTCTGGCCATCTAAGGCCCACCAGGCTTGCTCCACCGGCGCACCGATCCAGTCGGGATCGGACATGATTTGATCCAGCGTCAGATTCGCGCTGGTGGCTTCAGAAGTGCTGCCCGACGCTTGGGCAAAGGCCGGATTGGCGGCGCTTAATAGCAGGCCAGTCAATAGCCCAGAACTGGCGATGGCTAAGGCTAAACGCAGGTTCATCAAAGAAACTCCCGTCATTATTAACCGGGCAAGCATAGCAAGAGCCGACGGCCGATGGCGCAATTTTGTAGCAAAGGCGCGCTGCTTTACCTGCTGGCTGCGGCATACGATACTGCGCTACATGATGTGGTCTTTGCTTCCGATATTTTTCTTGCTGCTGGGTTTGTGGTTTGTACAGCGCGCCTGGCGTTGTCGCCGCCATTTCCGGCGCGTGTGTATGCATGGCTGCTTAGGCACCACCAGCTTGGCCTTGGCGGCGGTGTGTGTGCTGTTGGCATTCAATATTCATAGCTATTTACGCCTCACCCACGAGCAAACCGTAGCTACCTTGTCGTTTCGTCAACTTCAGCCGCAAATTTTCCAAACCACGCTGCACCTGGCCACTGGCGAAACCCGGCATTTTCAGCTCTATGGTGACGAATGGCAGTTGGACGCGCGGGTACTTAAATGGCACAACTGGGCTGTGATCGCCGGGTGGGACGCCCGTTATCGGCTGGAGCGCTTAAGCGGGCGTTATCGCGATATCGAGCACGAACGTCTGCGTCCGCGCAGTGTGTTTGACTTAACGCCAGAGCCCCGTGTGGGCGACTGGACATGGCCTGAAACCTGGCCCCAAGACTTCATCAAAAAGGTGGATTTATGGCAGCTGGGGCAAAGTTATCCACAGGTTTTACCCATGGTCGATGCCATCTACGGCAGTGCCAGCTATGTGCCCATGTATGATGGAGCACGCTACGAAGTGCGCTTGAGTCAAACCGGATTACTCGCTCGCGCCATCGATCAAAACGAATAGTGAACACGGCCCCAAACGGGGGCGTGCACGACCGAATGACAACTTATGGAAAACTCATGTTCAGAACCATTGCGGATTATCTGATTTTATTTTTCAACAAGAAAACGCTGCTTATTACGCTGGTGTTGATTGTGCTCATTAATTTGGGCGTGATGTGGTGGGTGAGCCGCGAGCCAGCTGTGTTTAGCGTGGCTCAAAATGCCCAGGCCCATGCTGCCGAGCAGCAACTTCCATCGAATAAAAATAGTGATTTAGTAACCGGTTATGTGACCACGGCCACCTTGATTCGCGTAGGCGAAACCCTGATGGAAAAAGACGGCGGTTACCTCAGTAATGATGTGCTGCCGCCGTTTATTCTGCTCGATAACATGCCCAGCTGGGAATTTGGTGTATTGGTGCAGGTGCGCGATTTAGCGCGTGCACTACGCAATGACTTTAGCCGTTCACAAACGCAATCCCAAGAAAATGTGGACTTAGCCCTGGCCGAGCCCAAGTTTAATGTGGATAACACCGCTTGGGCGTTTCCCCGTGCGGAAACCGAGTATCGCGAAGGCTTAAAAGCCTTGGATCGCTATCTTGTGAGCTTGGCCGATGTGCAGCAGCAAGATGCTCAGTTCTACGCGCGTGCCGATAATCTTAACGACTGGCTGGCCCAGGTGGAGAAACGCTTGGGTGCTTTGAGCCAAAGGCTTTCTGCCAGTGTGGGTCAAGTACGGGTGAATACCGATCTCAGTGGCGATGCCCAGGCCACGCAGTCCACCCAAAAGCCCGATCAAATCCAAGTGAAAACGCCGTGGCTGGAAATTGACGATGTGTTCTACGAGGCCCGCGGTGCCACTTGGGCTTTGTTGCATTTCTTGCGCGCCATGGAAGTGGACTTGCATGATGTGCTGGAAGATAAAAACGCCCGTGTGAGCGTGCGGCAAATTATTCGCGAGTTAGAAGCCGCGCAGCAACCAATGAACAGCCCCATGATTCTAAATGGCTCGCCCTTTGGCGCGTTTGCGAATCATTCTTTAGTGATGGCGAATTACATAGCCAGAGCAAATGCTGCCATTATCGATTTACGCCGTTTACTCGCCGACGGCTAAACGAGTTTGACGCGATAACAGCCCACACTTTTTAAAGCGTACAGTGTGGGCTGTTTTTTTAGCGCGAGATGTGATTTTGTTATGGTGGTTTAAAGTTTGAAGCATAAGGTCGTGAAATGAGTAAGCAGCTAGGAGAAAAGGACGTGGCGCAAGTATGGCATCAGCAACAACAAGGCATGGGCCGTTACCAAGGTATGGTGTTCTACCTGCTGGCCCTTTGTTTTTTGACGCTGAGCTGCTCTGCTTGGGGCGTGTCACCCACCGCTAATCCTAGTTATGTGTTCACCGGCGTGAATGTGGTTCAGCTGAAAGATGGCCGTATTAGCGAGAATCAATTTCTACAGGTAGAAGGCCAGCGTATTGTGGCCATGGGTGCCATGGATAATGCCGCCCAATGGCCCGAGTCGGCTCAGATTGTCGATGCCAACGGCTGGTTTGTGATGCCCGGTTTATATGAAATGCACGCCCACATTCCCCCCGAACAAGCGGGCGCGCAGAAAACCCAAGATACCCTGCGCTTATATTTGGCCAACGGCATTACCACCACCCGTGGCATGTTGGGTGAGCCCGGCCATTTGCGCTTGCGCGAATCGCTTGCCTCGGGAGAAGTTCTGGGCCCGCGTTTGATCACCAGTGGCCCCTCGTTTAATGGTCGCTCGGTGGAGAGCACAAAAGGTGCTGAAGCCATGGTGCAAGCCCAAGCCGAGGCCGGTTACGACTTTCTCAAGTTGCATCCGGGTTTAGGGCCATTGGAATACGATGCGCTGGTGCGGGCGGCGCGTAAACATAACATTGCTTTTGCGGGTCATGTTTCAACGGATGTGGGCATACCGCGCACCTTAAAAGCGGGCCAGGCCACCATTGACCATTTAGATGGTTACGCACAAGAGCTGGTACCGCCTGAGAGTCCGTTGCGTATGCGTGATCCGGGTTTCTTTGGTATTGCCATTGCCAGTGCCATGACTGCCGACCGCATCACGGCCCTTGCCAGAGCAACCGCGAAAGCGCGTGTGTGGAATGTACCCACCCAAAGCCTGATGGAAAATATTCTCGGCAGCCGCACGGTAGAATCGATGCTGCAACGGCCAGAAATGGTGTATGTGGACGCCAGCACCAAAGCCCAGTGGAAACGCTCGGTGGAGAGCTTGCGCTCGGAATACGCCGAGGCCGACCGCCTGCATTTTTTGCAGTTGCGCCGTATTTTAATTGCCGCGCTACAAGAGGCCGATGCCGGCTTATTGTTGGGCTCCGATGCACCGCAAATTATGAATGTGCCGGGTTTTTCTATTCATGAAGAATTAGCACTGATGGTGCGAGCGGGTTTAAACGAGCAACAGGCCCTGCAAATGGGCACCATGAACCCTGCCCAGTTTTTAGCCGAGCAACATCAACATGGCATGATTCGCCCCGGCTATGTGGCCGACTTGGTATTTTTGAGTAAAAACCCCTTGGCAGATATCGACAACACACGCAGCATCCAAGGTGTGTTTCATCAGGGGCAATGGCATAACCGCGCCACCTTAGATGCGTGGTTAGACGAAGTACAAAGCCACCAACAATGAGCAGGTTATTGCGGGTGGCCAAGATTTTTTATTCAGGCTTTTTTTCCTTAAGGGTTTTACTCATTTAAGCTGATGAGGCCCCGCCCTATGATGCTAAGTTCTTCTT
>JAKSCJ010000077.1 GCA_022360675.1 Lysobacterales bacterium | reverse complement strand
TCGATCTTAATGCCGGTACAGACTTGATTGCTTTGTACTTTGCTCATAATGGTCGTGCGCCCAGTCAATTCCATTCTGGCTTTTATACGGTTCGTATTCAGAGTGCCAAAGAGGGCAAGGTGAATTTAATTTACCGAGATGCGACCGATCGCGAAGTTTTCCGCGAAGAAGTACGCCTGAAGCTTGAAGTAAAGCCTGAGCAGCAAGAGCGTGAAAGCTCTGACGTGCAAGATGCCGAGCTGTTATTTGCAGCGACGCTTAATGATGAAGGTGAGCTTATCTTAAATCCGCGCCCGCCGGGTCCTCCTGGCAGTATCCATGGCAGCTGCTGGCTTAGTGGTGGTGCACGAGGACATGGGTCTTGCTGGCTTTTTGGTCCAGAGTAAATTGTTAAGCTAATCTCGATGAAAGATGTTGAAGGCGCCCGTTGTACGGGCGCCTTTTGCTATTGGTTTCGGCGTCGAATAAGCAAGACTGCACAAGCGGCGGCAAGAACTAGGCTGCAGAGCAAACTGTCTTCAGGGCCAGCGCTGCCGCCGTTTAGCCATACGGGCGCGCTTTCGGCGGGCATGAGGTCGACGAATAGGGGGTTTACTTTCAGGGCGATGCCGGTGGTGGCCAGGCCGTAGCCGCTGATATAGATGGCATTCCACGCGGCATGCCAGGCGCAAGCACCCCAAACGTTGCCGGTGCGCAATGCGTAGAGGCTAAGAAAGACCGAGAACAGGATTAAACCGCTGAGGAACAGCAGGTTTAAGGCCCAGTGATCGTGAAAATTATCGGCATTGAAGTGCATCAAGCTGAACAAAGCGGTGTTGCCCCAAATGGCGATGGTGGGGCCGTAGCGTTCGTAGAGTCGGCCCATGAGCCAGCCTCGGAAGACGATTTCCTCGGCGCTGCTTTGTACGATAAACGCCAGTAACAGGCTGATAATAATCAGCAATTCATTTAAGTTGATTAAACCACTGTTTTCGAGCTGGTAGCCACCCAAGGCCCAACCACCCAACGCAATGACCGAGGCCATGGCCAAACCCAAACCGTAACCCCAGGCAAAACGCTTGCCCGCTTGGGGCTTGCTCAGGCCAATGCTATCGAGGGTTAAGCCTTCGAAATACTTCACCCACAGCACCACCACGGCAATGATCATGGCGAAAACGGGCCCTAGGAAGTACAAAAACTGGGGGTATTGCTCGATATTTTCCTTCTCGATGAAGGGATAAATCCGCAGGGGAACCAAACCTAAAACTTGGCCCAAAATCACAAAAACGACACACAGCAGGGGTAGCGTCCAGCCCCAAACCCGGCGTTTGGCTTGGCCTTGATAAGCGTAGGGTGATGAAGGCAACGATAAGCTCCTAACGTATTGGCAGATGGTTCAAGAGCTTAAGCGAAGTGGTGTCGGCAAATATTGTACGTTTGTGCGCTAAGAGGCCAGGGAATGTAAGGGCTGGTTTTCGGCTTGGTGTAAGCCCAGCCACTGCTTGGGCGTGAGGCCGTAGCACTGTTTGAAGTGTCGATGAAAATGGCTTTGATCGCTAAACCCACACGCCACCGCCACTTGACTTTGTTGCTGGCCCGCCATTAACGCCTGGCAAGCTTGCTGCAAGCGTTGATACAGCACATAACGGTGGGGGCTGGTGCCCAAACACTGGCGAAAATCCCGAGCTAACTGCCAGCGATTATGAGCGCTGACGCGTTCTAAATCGCCCATGGTGATGTCGGTATCTAAATGGGCGTGGATGTAGTCTTTGGCCTGTTGTACAGCGTGCATATTCACCACCTTCGATTTCGCCTGATACCCGGCTAAAGTGCTAAAGCTCTGGGCAATGGCCAATATCGCTTCATGCTGTGCTAAGTCCGATAAGGGCGTTTGTAAATCCCATAATAAGCGTTGGGTGGCTTTGAGTAAGGTGGGGTCTTGATACACACCCGCCTTTAAAAAGGGCAGTGTGGGGCTGTGGCTTGCGGCTTGGATGCATTCGGGCGTGAGATGACAGGCGCGATAACGAAATCCCAGCTCGGTTCCCGCCTGGCCATCGTGTATTTCGTCGGGATGCAACACCACCACTTGGCCGCTTAAGGAATGATGCTGAGCACCGCGATAACGAAAACGCTGCACGCCATCTAAAGTGAGCGCCAGGGTGTAACTATCGTGGCGATGGGGCGCGTAGACGATATCGCTTAAAAAAACCTCGTAACGGGGCAATGCGCCCGCACCGCGGTAAATCCAATTGCTCGTCGTTTGCTTTGCCATCGCCTTAAAGCCCAATCCTGCCCAATGCAACAGCATACGAGGAAGTGATGTGGGCTTCCTGTGCTGGTGGTCATGATGGGTTTCACTTAATGATATTCTCCAACTCAACGGCTACGAAAATACGCTGTACACTTTTTGTTCACTCAGTGTTGTACACACTAAAATGGCACTCATGGTTCAGTATTTTTCACGTCTTAATGTGGCTTAAGCTATTGAAAATAATGAATTTGAATACCGCTTGATTATGGCAATTTCAATAACAGAAAAAAGTTACAAAAAAGGCTTTGTGAAATGAGAAAAAGACTGTACAATGTGCGCCTTCCTTCCGGTAAGGGCCGTTAGCTCAGCTGGTAGAGCAGAGGACTTTTAATCCTTTGGTCGTAGGTTCGAATCCTACACGGCCCACCATTCTTTCATCGCAGCCCTGCGATTGTTGTTCAAAACACTCACTGCTTTTTATCCGATGTAATGCCGATAAAGCCATGTTTTGTCGCCTTGAATAATGCTCGCCGATCGTTCACGATCAAACCGAACTACTTTTTAGCAAAGCAATGAGTATTATCTGCCTTGAAGGGGCCAGCGCGGTGGGTAAAACCACGGTGTCTCGCTTATTAGAAAAAGAATTTGGCTTTGTGCATATCGCCGAAGTGAATCAACTGTTTCAAAGGCCGAATAACGAACCCAGCACTTGGTATTTTGAGCGGCAAGTAGAGCGCTGGCAGTGGGCTCATGCGGTTTCGCAGCAAGGTGGGGCGGCTGTGCTCGATGGCGACCCTTTTCAACCGCTTTGGTACAACTGGATCTTCAATGAGGATGAACACCTACAACCGTTAGCTGATGTTTTTGATTTTTATCAGCAGAGCCTTTTAGCCGGTGATATTGAATTTCCTCATCAGTACTTTGTGCTCGAAACCACTTATGCTGAGCTAAAGGCCAGAAAAGATTCAGACCTAACGCGTTCAAGAAGCGGTTTTGATAAACATCTTCGGCTAATTGAGCCGCAAAAAACCTACTTTAAAGCGATTCACCATAGAGGCTTAAGCTCGGTAAGCTTTCTTGAATCCGACGATCCCCATCGTGTAGCTCAGAAAATTTTGAGCCAGCCTTAATGGCTACTCTAGACACCCGCCCAATTTAAATTCACACGCCAAAAACAAATGCCTTGACAGGCTTTTATTGTTGCTATTAGCATATCCGTAACTGGTTACGGAGCTTGTTGGCGGTGAAATCTTTTAACGAATTAGGGCACATCGCTTTAGGGACAGCCTTAAGGCAACTTGCTGCACAAGTGTCTAAAGATGCAGAAAAAATTTATCAGAAATTTGGTTTCGACATTGAGCCCAAGTGGTTTCCAGTCTTTTACGTGCTGGCTTCCAAAGGGGACGATTCTGTCGTGAATATTGCTAAGGAAATCAATCACTCTCATGTCTCGGTCAGTAAAATTATCAAAGAAATGAAAGCTGCTGATTTAATCGATAGCTATAAATCGAGCGAAGACTCACGCGTAACGCTAGTGCGCTTAAACGATAGAGCAAAAACGATGGTGCCTAAAATGCAAAGCCAGTGTGAGGCCATTGACTTAGCGATGCAGCAACTAGAAAAAGAAACGAGTGTAGATCTTTGGCAAGCGTTGACGGTTGTCGAGAGGCATTTAAGGTTTCGGCCAATAAGCGCCAGGGTCGATGAAGATATTGCAGATATCCGAGTGATTGACTATAGCCCCAAATATCAAGACGTTTACAAGGCATTAAATGTTGAATGGATTAGCAAGTATTGGACGTTGGAAGCACCTGATCTAAAAGCCTTAGACGATCCCGATGGTTATATCCTGAACCAATCGGGCTCTATCCTTATTGCATTGGATAAAGAGGAAGCTGTTGGTTGTTGCGCTTTAATAAAACTGGATACCGATAACTACGAACTGGCCAAGATGGCGGTATCACCTAAAGCTCAGGGTAAAGGCATTGGCCTGCTATTAGGGGAAGCCATTATCAACAGAGCAAAATCAATGGGAGTCAAACGGCTTTATTTAGAGAGTAACTCGGTGTTAATTCCTGCGATTAATCTCTATAAGAAACTAGGTTTTAAAGCTATCGAAGGTGTTGCATCACCCTATGAGCGATGCAATGTGCAAATGGAACTTCATTTAGCAGCGATAGAAAGCTAAACCGAGAGAAATAATATGGAACTGAATAATTCGACACTTCATTATTTCATCATGAGCCATATCGTTGAGCTTGGCTATGCGCCAAAAATTGATAACATCGCTCAGCATTTTGGCCGCACAAAGAATGAAGTGATAAGCGCGTTGAAAACGCTCCAGGAATACCATGGTGTTGTGCTGCATCCGAAGTCGTCAGAGGTTTGGGTGATGCACCCGTTTTCAAACGCGCCTACCAATTTTTGGATTGAATCCCAAAAGGGTAGTTGGTGGGGAAACTGTGCTTGGTGCTCCTTAGGTGCTGCTGCTTTGCTCGATTGTGATGTAACGATTACAAGCACACTGGGTGGAGAAGCCAAGCAGGTGGTGGTTGAAATCGTTAATGGTCAAATAAAAAATAAGAATTTGTTTATTCATTTTCCAATACCAATGGTAAATGCTTGGGATAACGTTACCTATACCTGCAGCAAAATGCTGATGTTTGAATCAGAAGCAGCGGTCGATCAGTGGTGTGAGAAACACAATGTGAATAAAGGCGATGTTCAAGCGATAAACAAGATTTGGGCGTTTTCAAAAGTTTGGTACGGAAACCACTTAAGCCCTAACTGGGTGAAGTGGAGCGTAGAAGAAGCAAAAGAAATTTTCCAAGGATTCGAACTTCAGCATTCTGTATGGAACATGCCATCTAAGGCTGGCAGATTTTAAACCGAAAAACAGCGCTAATTTAAGTGTGTGTTTTATGCAAAACGTAGCCGTATGTGTTCTTTCGTATAGGGCTTTTTTTCTTTAAGTATTTTGATACGTGATTACTCCGACCGAACATGCTCCACCACGCCATGTTCATCGGGCTCGCCCCATTGGCGGGTTTTGTTGATGGCAAGTTTGTCGAAGGCTTTATTGACTAGATCGTCGGCGCTGCCACCGCTCATACGGTAGGCATCTAATAATAAGAGTAAACAGTCGGCGTATTCGCTGGCGTCGTCGGGTGCCTTGAGAAGTTCGTCCACTTCTTTACGTAAGTGGCGAATGGGGCGTGTGGCGGGGCGGTGTTGACCGAATTGCGTATCAGACCACTGGGCGAGTTCGTCTTGTAAGCGTTGAATCGCACTCTGTTGAATACTCATCGACTGTCCTCGTGATCGCCTATGGTTTGACCAGATGGTTTGGCCAGAAGTGTGTTGATTTTAACTATTGTGTTGACGAAATTTCAGTTGCTCGGGTTTTTCCGCCACTAATTCCACACCTTGATGCAGCAAAGTGATGGGTTCTTGCTGTAGGCGGGTTTGGTCGCTGTGATCTTGGTTTTGCCGCTTCCACTGGGCCACTAATAACTCGTATTGGCGATTGGTCACATGGACTCGGGCGGGAATACGCTTGCCCGTGTTTTCAAACGCGCTGAAAAAGCGGTTGATGGTGAGCAGTGCCTGATCGCACGACTTAGAGGGCGCGTCGAAGGTTTGCGTGTCGATAATCATGATCCGGTTCTCGCACTAGTGATACTGATATTTGTGTTGATCGCATCCCATTCCTTTACCCCGGTCACCCGTGCACATCTGCGCCTTGGGCGCTGTGGATACTTATTGTTCAATGTACGTGATGACGGCACAAACTTAAATACCACTTGGGGATAGCTTGTCGTTAAGCTGGTGATCGCTTGTGCATAAATGGGGCGCTAATGCTATCGTTTTTAAGCGCTTAGCGCATCTCATTTTTGCTTTGGAATGAAAAAAATAATGGAAAACACGGTGGAATTAAGCTGTCATTGCGGAAACATTCGCTTAAGTGCCCAAGGCGCACCTGAGTTTCTGGTGTCTTGTAACTGTTCTTTGTGTCGTCGTTATGCAGCCTTATGGGGGCGATACCGTGCCGATGAGGTGCAAGTGACGGGTGAAGAAGCCGATACTCGCCGTTATCGTTGTG